>JBEVNF010000093.1:0-7501 GCA_040508255.1 Flavitalea sp. | reverse complement strand
CCGTATTAAGAACAGGCAGCCTCAGGTACTTGCTGCAGCCTCGAGAGTGTATAACGAGGTCCGCAAACCGAATGAATATAGTTTTCTTTCTAAAAGCCCTGTCAATACAACAAACAGTATGCGTATCCTCCTGCCTGCCGAGCCAAAGGAAACTGTGCTCACGGATGCAAAGGGAACAAAGCTGAATGATGTTAAGACTTCCTGGGATGCATCATCCAAAACCCTTTACCTGGGTTTTGAAAATGATCCTGAGGGCACCTCCGTTGTTTTAAGATGGTAGTATTTATATGGTTGTTTTTGGTTTAGTTGGAAAAATAAGAAGCCCCGCATTTGCGAGGCTTTTTATCTTTCAGGCAATTAAGTCTCCAGGCTTCAAAACACTATTTTTAAGGCTGCAGACTTAAATTTGGATAATTAAGGCTGAAGGCTTAATTTTATAGTATTAAGGCTCCAGCCTAAAAATCAGATATGAACCAGAAAGCAATTATAACCGGCGATCTCGCATCGTCAAGAAAGATCGATTCCAGGCGCAGGGAACAACTGTACAGCGATCTCGACAGCTTTCTTGCCACGCTTGTGCCTGGGCTGATCACACGCTATGAAACATACAGGGGCGATAGCCTGCAATGCGAATCAAAATCCGTTCAGACATCGCTAAGGGCCGCACTCATGATACGAACCTACATCATGGCCTATTCAGCTGAAGGAAAAACAAAAAAGAAAACAAAGACCACAAAAGGTTATTTTAATAATGAATTTGACATAAGGCTTTCTGTTGGGATCGGCAGCGTTGATTTTATAAAAAACAACAAAATCTCAACCTCAGATGGTGAGGCCTTCCGGATCTCGGGTGAGGCACTTGACAGCATCAAAAATGAAAATCAGAAACTGATCGTTCAGACTAATCAAACGGAGTTGAATAAGGAACTGGAGGCATTGATCATACTTATTGATGCCCTTGCACAGAAATGGACGCAAAACCAGGCAGAGCTCATCTTCCACAAACTCAATGAGAAAAAAGATGATGAGATAGCTGCAAAATTAGGCATCAGCATTTCCGCGATCAATCAACGGAAACGCACCTCACAATGGTCAGCCATTGAAAAAGCAGTAAAATATTTTGAATACAAAACCGGCAAAGCGATATGAATCCAATGTTTACCTATGAAGAAGGAAGTCTTTTGCTGAGACTACTGATCGCCCACCTGGCCACAGACTTCTTTTTTCAGCCAACCGCATGGGTCGAGAACAAAAGGAAGTACAGATGGAAATCAGGCTTACTCCCGCTTCATGCAATACTTGCCGGAGCACTGTCGCTGTTGTTTTTATGGAACCTGGATCAATGGCCCCGCGCACTGATCATATCGGTGACACAGTATATCAATGATGGAAAAAAACTGACATAACATCATTTGCAGTCACAAAAGGATCATTCACCTTATGAACTATCAAGACTGAAACTAAGAAGCTTTATCACAGATCAGCTTGCACATATTGTGGTGATCGTTGGCGCATGGCTGATCATGATCAACGGTCTGGATAAGCTCAACTTCCCGCAGATCACATTTGACTACAAGATCCTCGTGTATCTGACCGGCTATCTCATTGTACTGAGCCCGGCAGGCTTCCTGATCCAGATGTTCACCAACAGATGGATCGATAACCTGGATTTTAACGACAGTCTTAAAGACGTGGGTAAATGGATAGGGATGATGGAGAGAGTGATCATACTCACTATGCTTCTGCTAGGGCAGTTTGCGGCTATCGGATTTCTGGTAACAGCAAAATCACTCTTGAGATTAATAGACAAGCCAGACAATCTCACACCATTGAATCCTTCGAAAAAATTCAGTGCGCGTAAACACACTGAATACGTACTCGCAGGAACATTCTTAAGTTTTTCTATTGCATTGGCAACTGGTATGGCGATCAGGCTGCTTACAGCCTGATGCGACTAAATACCGATTCCAGATTCTGTTTGCCCGGGTTGTTATCAGTAAAAACTGTTTTCCATTTATTCCCGGATCCGAAAATTAAATCAGGGCAACGAAATGCTTTTATCCGGTGTCACATCTGAAATTTTGTGCATGAAACGGACACGCATTTTGGTATTTATAATTACTGCAACATCCTTTTCGTTTGCATGTAATAAAAAAGACAGTTTTGATATTGATTGCGGGAAATTAAAACAGGCCCTGATCGAAAGAAATACGGAACAGATCAGAAGCGCGCTACGCTCAAATTTAGGACAGCATAGCTATGAAGGATTCAAAGCTTTGGCGAATAATATTTCAGCCAGTTGCGATTTTGAGATTACCACAGAATGTTATGGTTGTCTCTACTCACTGCCACCAGGTTCAATTCTTGGCTTTTCCTTCAAAAGCGATACAGGTAAAGTTGACAGGGGAATAACAATTCTCGGAGATTTTGAAGGACCAATGTCAATAGCGGAGGTGAACTAATTTTCAAAGGCATCGGTATAAAATAACTGCTCCCCGTTTTCAAAACAGGGAGCAGTTATTTTTTTATTGCACGATAAACGAAACAAACTCGCCATCAGCTACCAGCACATACGTGCCTTTCGCAAGAGATGTAACTGAGAGCTGTGTTGTACCGGAAGCCAGTCTTCTCTGGATCACAACATTACCTACACTGTTCATAACCCTCACTACCCTGCTTTCGGGCAACACGACATTCACAACAGTACCTGACACAGGGTTTGGATACAACAGGATCTTCTTTACCTGGTCACCAAATTGTATGGAAACAGTTTTGCTGTAAGAAAATCTTCCATCACGATCACGTTGCAATAACCTGTAAAGATTAACACCTGCTACCGGTGATCCATGAACGAAGTTGTAGTGTTTTGTCAACTGGCTGTTACCACTTGCTTTCACCGTTCCGATCTTCTTCCAGTTGTTACCGTCTACACTGGTTTCAATTTCATAAACATCAGAGTTTTCTTCAGTTTCTGTACTCCAATCCAGCACTGAGCTATAAGCCTGCTTTCTTACGGTAAAACTTCCCCAGATCACCGGAACAACCACGGCATTGTCAACAATCGCAAACGGAATAAAGCCCGGAGTAAAACCAGTATAAGTAAGCGAAGTTGATGTAGAAGTTGTTGAACCCGTACCCGGAGGTGACCACTGTGTACCATTATACGAAATCAGCGCCGGGGCAGCAATAGGTGCGGAAACATCTCCTGCATTCCAGTTCAACACAAGATCATAACCCGGAGAGCTGTTTGCATTTTGCTTCGCAATGTTCCAGGTTTTGCGAACACGCGCACCACTGATTGTTCCACCGGTAGATCCACCGTTTGTATAAACCTCATCAACTACCCCTGCAGAGAACACGTCAGCAGCAGCATTATTGTTAGTGATCGTTGCAGGATTATAAGTGCTGTTACCTATGGGGAACGTAAACGAGGCGCCGCTTGCAATACTCTTTCTTACTACGCCGGTTCCATTCGTCTGAATATAGCTTGTGGCCGACGCTCCTGTTACAGTGCCGTTGATAGTGAGATTATTTGACCCGATCACCAATTTGCGACCAGAACCATTAAAATTGATATTACCTGCAGTATAGTTCTGGCTGAGAATAAGATCATTAGGTGCTGTAGGACTGAACACTATGTCCATTCCTGCTGAAGGAACAAAACCGCCACTCCAGTTTGCCGGATTATTAAAATCGTTGCTGGTAGTTCCGTTCCAGGTTGGGCATGTTGTTGTAAATGGTTGCCAGCTTACAAAAGGATATCCATTATTGGAAGAACTGTTTATACCCCAGAAATTGGAAGTACCATTACCCGACTCGCATTGCAGATCCCAGCCTGCAGAATAATAAGTATCCCATGCTTTCATCTCAGCTGTGGTTTTCCCGGTTGCTCCGCCTGCACTTGTTGCGCGCCCCGAAGTCTGTGTATCCCAGAAGCTGTTGGTGGCATTGCTGCTTCCGCTAACAAGCTCTCCGATCAGGCCTCCTGCGTTCGTAACGTTAGGCACAGTCCCTGTTGAGTAGATATTTGCAACCGTGCTTGCACCGGTCTTTGAACCGATAGCACCACCTACACGATTGGTACCTGTAACATTTGCCCATGAATAGGAGTTGTTGATCGCACCTGCGCTGATCTCGCCGGTAATACCACCTGCGTAAGTTCCACCGTTTACAGCTCCTGTGGAAAACGATCTGTCAATCGAACCACCCGTAACTCTTCCTGCCAGTCCTCCCAGGTATGCAGTTCCTGATACTGTTGCGGCAGCAGATGAATTCAGAATTGTTCCACCAGAACTACCAACAAGTCCGCCAATGTAATTTGTTCCACCAGACACAGTACCGGAGACTGTACATCCTGTGATCGTTCCATTATTCTGACCGGCAAGTATGCCCATAAATGTATTTGCAACTGGTGATGAAGTGGATATGCTCGCCGCTGTGAGGTTGAGGTTCTGGATCGTGCCCGAAGAGATACCGAAGAACCCAAGATTTGCTGCACCGGGACGATTGATAAAGAGGTTACTGGTCGTAAAACCACCGCCATCCCAGGTGCCCGTGAAAGCTGTGGTGGCATTACCGATAGGGTTCCATCCAGTACCTGAGTTATAACAGGATTGATTGAATCCTGCTGCATCGATGGAAGCAGTCTGGCGAAACACTTTGTTCCATGACGAACTGGTTTCGGACACCCATCTGAGATTCTGTATGGTCGATATTAGATAAGGATCGCCAACTGTTCCTGTTCCCGAAGGAGCAACTGCTGCACCCGGGGCGTTTGGAGCTACCGTAATTGTTACAGTATTCGAAATAGCACTACCACTTACTACCGCCCTGTACATATTTGTTGCGATCAGGCTTCCTATTTGTGCTCCCGTCAGGGTTGGGCCGGTAGCTCCCGCGATATCTGCCCATCCGATAGACATCACCTGCCACTGAACAGTACCCGCATATCCTGTAAGCGTAATGTTTGCGGGTTGGGTTCCCGAACAAATAGTTTGACTGGGAGCAGCGGTACCGGCAACAGGCGTATAGGTAATCTCTACCTGTCCTGCATTGGTCCAGGCTATACTTGTATTGGATGTGGTTGAGGTTGCACCGGTAACTGAATTGTTTCCACGGTAGCCTCCATTACCTGCCTGCTCCGTACCAATAGGATAAAGCGTTCCAGCCTGTGAACCGAACTGTCCGCCACCGCCTGCACCACTACCGCCGCCATCACCAGTAGGTTGTAGCCCGTTTCCACCCGTTGTTGAAGTTCCGTTTGCAAGTGTACCTGCCACACCCGGTTGACCTGAGTTTGCTGAATTGGCCATACCGCCGCCGCCGCCGCCACCGCCCGCAACAATGCGCAGCGCTCCATTCACAACCACAAGCGAAGCTGCACCACCACCTCCGCCACCGCCGGAAGTACCAGTATTACCGGTATTGCCACCTGTTCCGCCATTAAAGGCTGTATTAAATGTGTTGACGCCGGCAGTGCCACCACCGCTACTGGTTACAGCACTTGCACCGTTACCTCCTTTACCCCCCGGATATATACCTATTGTATTTCCTGGTACAACCGTGTAAGTAGCAACAACCAACCCAACTGGTCCGGCAGCAGGAAAGCCACAACCGGCACCGCAATCCTGCCCACCTGTTCCGCCACCGCCGCCATAGGCCCTGATAGTGACACTGGTAACTCCCACCGGAATTGTCCATGTTGTATTACCTGTAAAGGTTACTGTAACCTGTGCATTGACGCAAAGGAGCGTAAAGCACAACGCAAAAAGTGAATAGACTTTTTTCATAGTAGCATTAATAGGTGATTGATATAAGGTCAAATTATCACTGGCAAATCATGAATGATCAGCTGTATCAAAGATGTATGTTGTAAGAAGGGTTAACCGGGTGCTGCTAATCCGGCAGAAGGGATGAGGGGTAAAAAAAACAACGGTTAAATAATTACGCAACCTGTATTGATAAGGATGTGTAAACACAAAACTATGTAACTATTGATTTCAACAATAAATGTCTGATATAAAAGTTGGTCTGTATGGGTGCATATGAGGTATTTTTTTTGCGATATAAGGGGTTACATTTAGAAAGACTGTAACAACATCATGCTTACTGCATGAATCCATAGACAACATGAGCATAATAACCTATCCTGTGTTTAACCTTCAATGTGTTTGTATGATGGGGATCAAACTAACAAACCAGTAAATATCAGCTTTCCTTCAATGGATGTAACAATAGGTTATCATTATTCAAATTAACAGCAGGTTGGCAGAACCAGTAATTAATTATTCTGCATATTTGATCAACCAATCTTGTCTATGACGCTTATGATAAAACGGTCGGTTATTGCATTTCTGTTTATCCTGCTCGGTATTCAATCTGCCAATGCACAATACCGCACCATTCGCGGACAGGTCACTGACGAAGCAAAGCATCCACTTGCTTCCGCAAACATCGGCATCATTTCCAACAGCATAACAACGATCACCAATAGATCCGGACGGTTTACTTTAGCGATACCGGCTCGGTTTCAAAATGATTCGCTAAGAATATCCTATACCGGATTTCAGACAATCACGATCGCACCCAAAGATCTTCTGCCGGACACCTCACTTAACATCATCATCCTTACGAAAAGTTTTACCGGGCTGCCGGAGGTAGTAGTAACAATTCCGGATGCCAGGGAACTTATCATGGAAGCTGTGAGAAGAATACCACAGAACATTTTTGAAGATTCCGCAACGATCAGCAGCTTTTACCGCGAGTTGGTTAGGAAAGGAGAAAAACCGATGGTACTCAGCGAAGCCGCCTTTGAACTATTTAACACGGCGAAGATTCAAAACAAAAGGCGACCGGTTAGATTGCTGCAGAAAAGATCTGTGCTGGATGAAAAAGAAACTGCGGGTTTAGAATTCGGAATGTCAACGGAAGCTATCCATCATTTCGATATAGTACGTGAGATCAACAACAAGGGAGTGTTGAATACAGGCGACTTCAAAAACTATATTTTCCGTTATAAAGGCGAAGGGCAGTATGCAGGTCAGCCGGTGATCATGATCGGGTTTGATCAGAATGATGAAATAAAAAAATCACTTTACAAGGGTACAATATTACTTGACAAAGCAACTATGGCTTTTGTTTCTTTCGAATTCGGCAGCAGTCCGAAAGGAATAAAATACGCGGAGTATGCAAGCGGAAAAATGAAACTACTTCTCAGATTGCTGAGCATTTCCATTACACTCAATGGCGATCAATACAAGATCAATTACAGGAAACTTAATAACAGGTGGATATTGTCAGATGCAAAAACTTTTACATCACTTACCTTTAAAAGTCATCGCAGACAATTTGATTTCCCATGCTTTATCAGCGGTGATTTTATCAATACTGCGATTGATACCTCGATGAGAACTCCCTTTGATGCAATGGATTTGCTACCACTGAACAGATCTATCAAATTTGAGCCAGACGAGCCGGGTTTTGTTTACTGGAAAGACTACAA
>JBEVNF010000208.1:0-3549 GCA_040508255.1 Flavitalea sp. | reverse complement strand
AACAGTTACGAAATTACACCTTTTTAGGATGTAATAAAGTTAAATGGTTTTTTTTAAAACCTCCCATCCTGCGAAGCAGATGCTTAACTAAAAAAGCGGACCTCTTTAAAGGTCCGCCTTTCAAATATATTGATCGAACAAAGTGATTATTTTGCTGCAACCACAACCGCTCTTCTCTTTTCCTGGATACGAGCGCTCTTACCACTACGATTACGTTGGAAGAACAATTTAGCCCTGCGAACACGACCAGACTTGTTTACTTCGATTGAATCGATATTTGGAGAATAGATAGGGAAAGTTCTCTCAACACCAATGCTGTCAGAAATCTTTCTTACAGTGAAAGTAGCTGTTTGCGCAGTTCCCTGACGTTTGATAACGTCGCCGCGGAAACTCTGGATACGCTCTTTGCCACCTTCGACGATTTTATAGTTAACAGTTACGTTATCACCAGCTTTGAATTTTGGAAATTCTTTCTGGCCGGTTAACTGTTCGTGTACAAACTGGACTGCGGTACTCATAACATTCACTTTTTTAAGGGAGGCAAAGGTAATCAAAGAAATTTAAAATGCGATACAAATTTCCAGAAATTTTACCTGGCCACGTTTACAGCTCTTTTTTCACGGATCACGGTCACCTTGATCTGACCCGGAAAAGTCATTTCATTCTGGATCTTCTGGGCAATCTCAAATGAGAGTTTGTCAGAATCCGCATCGGTAACCTTTTCGCTTTCAACGATTACACGTAGTTCTCGTCCAGCCTGGATCGCGTAAGCCTTTTCAACGCCAGGGTATGCCATGGCAAGGTTTTCAAGATCCTTGATACGCTGAAGATATTGTTGCATGATCTCACGACGTGCGCCGGGACGTGCACCACTGATGGCATCACAGGCCTGGACAATCGGGGATATCACATACTGCATTTCCATTTCATCGTGGTGAGCTCCGATTGCATTCACAACCGCAGGATTCTCACCATATTTTTCAGCCAGCTTTGCACCAAGCAATGCGTGGCTCAGTTCAGTTTCCTCATCAGGAACTTTACCGATATCGTGTAACAGACCCGCACGTTTTGCAAGTTTCGGGTTCATACCAAGCTCAGAAGCCATGATAGCACAAAGATTTGCCACCTCACGGCTGTGCATAAGGAGATTCTGACCATAAGATGATCTGAAACGCATCTTACCGACAATACGCACCAGGTCCTTGTGAAGACCGTGGATACCTAATTCGATCACGGTCCTTTCACCGATCTCCATAACCTGCTCTTCTATCTGGCGACGGGTCTTTTCAACCACTTCCTCGATACGGGCCGGGTGGATACGACCATCTGTCACCAGGCGGGTAAGACTCAAACGCGCGATTTCACGACGAAGCGGATCAAACGAAGAAAGTATAATTGCTTCAGGGGTGTCATCAACGATCAGGTCAACACCGGTTGCAGCCTCGATGGCGCGGATGTTACGACCTTCACGGCCAATGATCTGACCCTTGATCTCATCACTTTCCAGGTTGAATACAGTGATTGAGTTCTCAATAGCCTGTTCAGCAGCAGTACGCTGGATAGACTGGATAATGATCTTACGGGCCTCTTTATTGGCTTTTTGCTTTGCGTCATCAACGATTTCCTGCTGTATAGCTATTGCCTGTGTATGTGCTTCCTGTTTAAGACTTTCGATCAGTTGCGTCTTTGCTTCGTCGGCGGTAAGACCTGCAATTTTTTCAAGTTTGCGGATATGCTCTTCCTGGTGCTTTTCCAGCTCAGTTCTTTTGAGGTTCACTACCTCGATCTGGCGATTGAGGTTATCCTTGATCACATCATTATCCTTTACTTGTTTTTCCAGCTGCTCAACCTTTTGATTTACAGACTGTTCTTTCTGACGCATCCTGTTCTCAGAATCATTCAGTTTTTTGTTACGCTCCAGAACATCCTTATCATAATCGGATTTTAACTGAAGGAATTTTTCTTTTGCTTCAAGGATTTTCTGATTTTTCTGATTCTCTGCGTTTGTTTTTGCGTCTGCGATAATTTTTGATGCCTGTGATTCGGCTTCTGCAATCTTAGCTTCCGTATTCTTGGCAAAGATGAATTTCCCGGCGACAATCCCGACCACCAGGCCAACGATGCCAACTATAATTGTAATTACGTCCATTTTTTAGTAATAGTTTAGATTTTTCTTGCATATCTGTGCACACGTTATGCGTTGTTTTTCAACCACAACGATAGGGTAATTTGCGAAAATACAAAAAAGAAGAGTGATTGTTGCAGCTTTTATTTGCCGAGTGCGCGATCCAGCAGAGTCTCCATTGCATCGAAGTTGGCGCTGATGTCCCGGAGGGCAGTTTGTTCGGCCCCCCGCTGTTTTACATCGGTAGCGTACCAGAGAACCACCATAGAAATATAGTCCTGCATATCCTTGCCCGCAAACTGGGTCTTGAATTCAATTATTTTATCATTGATAAGTTTGATGGTTTTACGCACCACTTCTTCGTCGCCGGGTTCAATGCGGATGCGGTAGCTCCGGTCGGCAATTACAATATTTACAGGTATCAGGTTGTCCATACTTGCATTTTTGAAAACCAGTTATTAAATTTATCCTGTATGAGTAGTTCGGCTCATGCAAGGATAGTTTTTCGGATCGTTTGGATAGTTAATGGCATCAGTAAACCATAACCCAACGATATGTTATCTGCTACAATCAAATCGCCTGTCTTTATCGACATGCTGAGCTTTACCATGGTTGCCGCTATGGCGGGCAACGTGTGCGCTGTGCTCCGTGATGATTACGGTTACGAATGCAGCCGTTTTGAAACGGAGATCACCGAGGAAAACCAGGTTGTTACCTGGAAGGGCCTCAATGACCTCCCTTATGGTGTGTATACCCTTGAACTTTCGAAGGGTAAAGAGGAAATGAAATTGCGACTGGTAAAAAGAGTGTAATTCTATTCTCCCAGCATGGTTATGCAGCGGTCAATTTCCTTGATGTACAGGTTGAGTCTTTTCTCAAGCTCTTTTTTATCTGTTTCGAGTAGCTGACCGGTTGCCGCCTTTAACAGGGAAATCTTCTGCTCGAGCTCATCAATCTTTTTCAAATGCTCTCCCTGCTGTTCCCGGGCCTGTTGTAATTCAAGCCCAAGCTTTTCATTGTCTTTCTGCAACATCTGGTTCTGCTTCAGTATCAGTTGAAGTTTATCATTGATCCTTTTCAGTTGTTGCCCGATGTCAGTCATATCTATTTTCTTATTTCAACCTGCAGATCGTTGGTGAGTGACTTGATCAGTTGCTGCATCATCTCATCAACCTCTACGTCGGTCAGTGTTTTTTGTTCGTCCAGGAAGGTAAAGCTAACCGCAAGCGATTTTTTATTGGCTCCCAGTTTATCACTTTCAAACACATCAAACAATTGCAGCTTCTGTAGTTTCTGAAGCTTTTGTTTACGTATTGTTTTTTCAATGCTTTCGTAAGCAACAGCTTTGTCAACAACCATTGCAAGATCACGATGAACCGGCAATTGTTTTGGTAACTCTCTGTATTGAACCGCCTGCTTTGAGA
>JBEVNF010000090.1:0-5183 GCA_040508255.1 Flavitalea sp. | reverse complement strand
ATCAGGTGCGCTCATATAAAAACGCATTTTATCATAAAGGGATAGAGGTTCATCATTAGCAAGATAGTACCCGGATAACGAAAATGCAATGACTGTAAAGCGATTTACCCGATCAGGTATGCAGGGGGTATATTTTTGATAGCGTTTGACAATGATCACCCGGGCAATCCGGATGACCATTGTCAGTTCGATTATTTGTAGGAAATATCAAACCATTCAAATTTTGCGACACCTTTTCCACCCTGGTAGAGACCAGGTCTTGGTGCACGATCCCATTGTTTGGTGAAGCCCGCGTCGACAGGGTCAGTTTCGCTGCTCTTTGGTACAAGTTCCGTCCATTCTGTACCACCAAATCCATAATAGAATTTCAGTAAACGGCCATTATTCACATCAATCCGTAAGCGAACAGACTTATTATTACCGATCGCTTTTTTAGCGCTGATTTCCTGAACTCCTTTTTTCTGTTCCCAAATCATGATCTCATTACCATTCAAAGTAATACCCAACATGTTTTCGACATCTCCATACAATACCAGCCCCTTCGTAGCATCACCTTCAGGAAGCACACTTGTAGTCATTGAATAGTTGCCGGATACAGGTCGCACAGACAACATCGCACCTGCTTGTTTATCTTTCACAGGAGTGCTTGAAAGTTCTAGTATGCCTTTGTTAATCACAGTCTTTACATCCGAATAGCGATAATCCCATGACCATTGCACTGCCAGCGTTTTACCATTAAAATCATCACGCCAGTACAATGGCAAAGCCGGCTTACTATTGGCTGGCCTGTGAAAAGCCGGCCAACCATCGGTGTTCCAGGTGATCTCTGCAAGGAGACCTTGTCTGCCCGTGAAAACGTTGAATTCTTTTTCGTAAGCATGATACAGATAGAACCATCTTCCATCTTTCACCTGTACCGGAGTACCATGACCGGTACACATCCACTCATCGTTCTCTTTTAAGATCGGGTTGCCCTCATATTCTTCAAAAGGTCCGGTTACAGATTTTGAACGACTGACCCGCACGTTGTAGTCACATGGAACACCACAGCAACTGCCGGCTGAATAAAAAAGATAATAGTATCCGTCACGTTTGATCATACTCTGACCTTCCATACCTTTTTTTGCATCATCCTTTTTGATCGACACCGTTTCGCCAACAAGCTTAAGGCCATCGGCTGACAGTTTCGAACTCAGTAGTTCGATCGGGCGTTTATCAAGACCGTAGGCTTTCCAGGTTACGTACAACTGACCTTCATCATCAAATACAAAAGCATCTATTGCTTCGCTACCCGTTCTTATGATCACACCATGATCAGTAAATCCTTTTTCCGGAGAATCTGCCGTAGCAACACCTATGCATGAAATGTTGCCGGTATCACGAACAGTATAGTAGGCGTATAATTTTTTATTATGGTAAAATAACTCAGGTGCCCAGAAAGAGGATTTCATCCAGGCAGTTCTTTTAGGAAGAATATGCGTGATCAGTTTCCAGTCAACAAGGTTTGTTGATTTATAAACCGGGTAATGCGGCCCCCATTCTGAGGATGTTCCTGCAGCATAATAAGCATCGCCGATCTTCACCACTGTAGGATCTGCAAAATCTCCTGCTATAACAGGACTCGAAGTATCTGCAGATATAATAGTTCTCAAAGACTTTCTTTGTATACCATTGAGGCTGACGGTTTCTTTGCCGGATCCTGCATACGCAAAACAATTAGTGGTCAGAAGAAAGAACAAAAACAACGAGGTCGCTAATTTCAAAATCGTAGGTTTAATATTAATAGATAGACACAGCATTGCTGCACCCCGAATATCCAAAGTTTTATGGAAAGTTGACTGCCTGTTTTCCTTCTTTCAGTACAATTGATTTTCCTTCCCAAACAAAACGTCCGCTCGTACCTGCGGGAAGCGTCACTTCACCTCTGATACCTTCAGATCCCTGACGGGTGAGATCAACCTGTATCTCGCCCGCAGGATGTGGCATAATACCTGAAACATTTTTAAGTTTTCCGGGCGAAGGCTGAATAAGGATCTTTTTAAAACCCGGAGCATCGGGTACAATTCCGCAAAGCGTTGAAAGAAAATCATAGTTAGGACTTGCACTCCATGCATGACAATCACTTCTTGTGGGATCCGGATTTTCAGCAAAGGTTGTGAGACCGGCTTTAAGCATATTTCGCCATGGCAATAACTGATCATAATACATATCAGACATCCCTGCTTTTTTTAAAGCAATAGTCAGATAGAAACGATAATAGAATGTTGCCTGGCTCAATGATGTATCATAAAGCACTTTATTCATTACTGCTTTCTGCATTGCTGATGGCACAGATCCGGTGATGACGGCCATGATACTTGCATGCTGACTGAATGTATTTTTCAGTGGTGTATTTGCCATGACACCTTTCGCAGCATCAAAACAATTTTTGTAGACTGCGGCTGAGATCTTGTTGGCCAGTGATATGTAGTGTGAGGCAAGTGCCTTGTTTCCATAGAAACTAAAAATTTCAGCTGCCTGGTTCAAAGTATATACATACTGCAATGAGATCACAGATGAATTACCATTTTCAGCACCATCAGGAACACCGTTCCCAAATGCATTGTTCCAGTCTGTAAATCCCCACCATTTCATGGGCCCCAGCATGCCTTTCGTAGTGTCAATATTTCTTTCATACCAGTCGAGAACTCCCTGCACACCAACCAAAAATTGTTCGAGAAACTTTGGGTCCTGACGGTGCATCATATAATCATGAACCATCGTCACCCAATACAATGAAAAAGGAGGAATCACCTGTAACCTGTTACTTGGGTAACGGCCCTGCGTAAGGCCTTCAGGCACACGTGAATGAAAGAAGTCAAGCAATGCCTTGCGCATCAATCTGTCATCACCTGTTACATATAACGAGATCAGTGATTGAATTCTTGTATCACCTTCGTATTGCAATTGTTCGTAGTAGGGACAATCATAGTAGGTTTCGCCGGCACAAAGTCTTGCAGTTCTCCAGCCAACATTCCAGATATCCTGTAATGATGCATCATTGCTTTTAAACACTGCTGTTTCTTTGAATGGATATCCTGTGTACATTCCATAGATATCATTTATTGTCAAAGGTTCGTTCGCTGTAATTATATCAAGTTGCAGATATCGGTAAGTGCGAACCCATAGCGGACGAAACAATCTGTGGTCACCACCATCCGTTTTAAAAACATCATAATTTCCCATTATCTCTTTTCCATCTATTGAATCACGATTTCCTTTCACCCAATTTTTAAACAATGATTCGGCATAGGTGAGTGTGACAGAAGATCCTTTTCCTTTTGAGACCAATAATTCGGGATAAGCAACAGTATTATAACTCTGATCAAGCAACAATGACACTTTTGAATTGGCCGGAATAATTAACGGGTGACGACCGCTCAGCAAATTGATCTTCGAAGTGTCCGTTCCGGACTTACCATCGGGGGTTTTGAAAGAGGATATGTTTGTTGATAATCCGGAACTGCGGCGAATAAGTTTTATGCGTTGCATGGTTTCTTCCATCAATGGAATATTCCTCGGCTTAAGGGTCCAGAGATTGTCAGTTCCATATCCGGCATTCACCGGATTTGTGATGCGCTTTGCTTTTAACCAGCTTTCATCATTGAATGTTGTTTGCTCCCAGCCCCAGGGATATTTTGATCCATCCACTTCATCACCAGGGCCGATTACCATGTAACTATGTAACCGGGGTCCATTATTTAATGAACAGGCAGTGTAGGATTTATCTGCAATTACTTTCCAGCTATCATTTGTGTTGATGATCTGTTCTGCATCGCTGTCACCCTCAACGACGAGCCCTGTTTGATTGGAGATTTGAGCAACAGGAGCTTCAGTGCCCATATTCCATACAAGCGCTGCAATTGTGTTCGCACCCTTTAAGAGATATGGGGCGATATCTATTGTTTCAAAATACCAGTTGTATAAATCGCCTCTTGCGGGACCATAACATACCGGTTTGCCGTTTACAAAAAGACGATACCGGTTGTCGGCTGAGACATGAATGATAAATGAAGAAGGTTTCGAAGGAAGAGAAAAAGTTTTACGGAAATGATAAACTCCATAATCGCGTTGCGGAACACCCGGACAAGTGATCCATGATGATTTCCATTCTCCACGATTCAACCCTGGATTTATTGGAAGCTGTTGTTGAAATGCCGCAGTACTTAAAGAAGAAACCTGCGCGTTCAGACATGTTAAACCCAAAAAAAGTATGATCGTAACCGTTAGTTTTTTCATATGCTGACTTTAGACACCGGATGGCCGGTATATAAAGCTAACGGTTTTTGAAACACAGAGCTTAAGCGCTCTTCGCGAGCATTTTTCCGGAGATTTTGTTGTGAAGATCTTCAGGACGGAAAGGTTTTGGAACAAAATCCACAAAACCTTTGCTTAGCAGATCAACCTGCATATTGTCATACACCGCCGCGGTAAACGCGATGGCAGGAGTATTTGGATCAATTCTGTGAATTTCTCTTAATGCTGTTGCTCCATCCATTTCCGGCATTTCAAGATCTATCAGCAACAGGTTGAAACTGCCATTCCTGAACTTCTCAACTGCTTCGCGACCATTGGTTGCTTCTGTAACTTCCACTCCCCATTTCGTAAGAAAGCGTTTGGCGATGGACATATTTACAGGGTTGTCTTCAGCAATCAGGATCCGATAACCACTGAGACTTTGTAATTCACGCGATTTACCATCACTGATATACATTTTCCTGTTGCTCTCGTTGAGATTCATTTCCATTGTGAAATGGAATGTACTACCCTTGCCCTGCTCACTTTCAAGGAAGAGATCGCTGTTGAATCTCGCCACAAGTTTTCTTGTGATTGAAAGGCCAAGACCTGTACCACCATACTTTCTTGTAGTGTTGAGATCAGCCTGTGTGAAGCTTTCAAAAATCTCTTTATGCTTATCTTTTGAAATACCAATACCGGTATCGCGAACTATGAACTGAACAGATGCTTTTGTACTGCTTGCAAATAATTGTCTTGCTGCAAACGTGATCCTGCCTGTTGCTGTGAATTTGATCGCGTTTGAAAGAAGATTACTGAGTACCTGGTTCAGTCTTGTTTCGTCTGTGATAAATTCCTGGTCAAGTCTTGCATCAACATCAATTACAAACTCGAGACCTCTTGACTGT
>JBEVNF010000060.1:0-8442 GCA_040508255.1 Flavitalea sp. | reverse complement strand
AAGGCGTTGAGGGGATTTGTTTTCCCGCCTTTTTTGCGAGCGAAAACAAACCAACTAAATAACTCCACCATGATGTTGCGAAGCAAAATCAGCGGGAAAACAAATCCCCTCAACGCCGCATTTGCTTAAATTTGCAGAATGGCATCAGCACAAATACCCGAAGCCCTGTTGAAAAGCCTTGAGGGGGTCACAGGGTTTGATCGAGAAAGTTTTAAAAAAGTGCATGAGGAAGGTGGACAGATAACTTCTGTCAGGTACAATCCTTTAAAGCCCGTTGATATTCCCGCGGAGTATTCAAGGATACCATGGTCGGGCTCAGGCTACTATCTGCCTGAACGTCCATTTTTTACATTTGATCCCAAACTGCATGGCGGTGTTTATTATGTGCAGGAAGCATCATCTATGTTTCTTGAGCAGGCTTTCCATCAGTCCGTTGACCAGGAAGCTCCGTTGAGGGTGCTCGATCTGTGCGCTGCTCCCGGTGGCAAATCAACCTTGCTTCAATCGCTGATCAGTAATGAAAGTCTGCTGGTAAGCAATGATGTAATAAAGTCAAGATCAAATATACTTGAGGAAAATCTTACAAAATGGGGTGGCGGTAACGTGGTTGTAACAAACAATGACCCAAAGGATTTTGCAAAGCTTGAAGGTTTTTTTGATGTGATCGTTGTTGATGCACCCTGTTCAGGTTCAGGTTTATTCAGAAGAGATCCATCCGCAATTGATGAATGGAGTGAACAGAATGTTGAGCTTTGTTGTCAGCGTCAGCAGCGTATTCTCGCTGATGTATATCCTGCCTTAAAAAAAGATGGCGTACTCATCTATTCAACATGTTCTTATTCTGAAAGTGAAGATGAAGAGATTGCAGACTGGCTGATAGATGAGTTTGAAATGACCAATATTCCTTTATTGGTTGATATCGACTGGGGTATTGTTCAGACATCAAGCCTGAAGCACAATGCACAGGGATATCGCTTTTATCCGGATAAGGTTCGGGGCGAGGGATTTTTTATTTCCTGTTTCAGAAAGAAAGAAGGCAATACCTTAAAGTTCAGACAACCTAAAAAAACATTGCTTCAGCGTTTGTCGAAAGATGAAACTGCAATTGTGTTGCCCTGGTTAAAGGATGGAGCAGAAATTTCATTGTGGAAGCATAGCGATCTCATCATTGCATTTCCGGCAACTCTCGGTGATGTGCTGATCTCGCTGGCAGACAAACTATACATAAGGAAGGCAGGAATAGCCGTAGGAAAGATTGCCGGAAAAGAACTTATTCCTGAACATAGTCTTGCAGTCAGCGAGATTCTCAATGAAAAAACTGTTGGCATATCGTTAAACTTGCAGGATGCCCTGCAATATTTGCGCAAGGAAGAAGTTAAAGTGGATGGTTCACACAGGGGATGGGTGCTCGTGTTATATGATGGCATCAAATTAGGGTGGATCAAGGTGCTGTCAAACAGGACAAACAATTATTATCCAAAGGAATGGAGAATTCTCAAAAGCGAAAACAATTGAAATATTCCACATCTTTGCAGGGTCGAAGAAACATAAAACCTATGATGAGAATTTCGTTTTTTATTTTGTTGCTGATCGTGAGCCAGGCTGTAAGTTCTCAATCAGGTTTGATCATACAGGGTGCCTCGCCGGATCTTCACCTGGTGCATACTGTTGTTGCAAAAGAGAACTGGTATAGTGTTGGCCGTATCTACAATATCAGTCCCAAAGAACTTGCTCCATACAACAAAACAACTATCGAGCAACCGCTTAGTATTGGTCAGTTGCTTAAGATCCCGCTAAAGGGAAACAATTTCGCACAGAACAATAAGAAGGAAGCCGATGAGATCCTCATCCCCCTGTATCATATCGTTCAGGAAAAGGAAGGAATGTATCGTGTGAGTGTATCACATAATAAGGTGCCCGCTGCTGATCTTAAAAAATGGAACAACCTTAGTTCTGAACAATTGCAGAATGGAATGAAACTGATTGTTGGGTATCTGAAAGTGAAAAGCGATCAGTCGCCACTTGCATCTGGTGGTGCAAACACAATTCATATTGGTGGTGCTGCCCCTGTAAAAGAAACGCCTGTGAAAGAAACACCTGTTGTTGTAAAGAATGATCCACCGAGGGAGCAGCCTGTGAAGACCGCACCTGTAAAGGAACAACCGGCAACAACCCCACCTCCTGCAACACAGACTGCACCTGTAAAAGAACAGCCGAAAGAAGTTGTCAAAGAAGAGCCGATGCCTTCTAAAGATGAGAATTCCGATAAGCCGGAACCTTTTACACCGCCATCCTCACCGGCGAGTTTCAAGGGTGGCTTTTTTAAAAAACAATACAATGAATCCGGCAAAACTACAACCGGAAATGCGGGTGTATTCAAAAGCACAAGTGGCTGGAGCGATGGAAAATATTATGCATTGATGAACAATGTGCCGGTTGGTACAATTGTGAAGATCAGTTTTTCATCCACTAATAAATCTATCTACGCAAAGGTGCTTGGTTCACTTCCGGAAATGCGTGAAAGCACTGGTCTTTCTGTGAGACTCAGTGATGCCGCAGCTTCCGAGCTTGGAGCTGAACTCAATAAGTTCTATGTTGATGTTAAATACTAATTGCTGAACCGATAGCCACGAAGAAAATCTTCCGTGATCATCTTTTTCTTTCCTTCCATCTGGAGTTCGAGGATCTGCACATAACCATCTGCAGCCGCGAATTTCAGGAAGGTCTTTCCATCTGATTTATAACTACCAGGAGCTTCATTATGCGCTGTGAGTGTTCTTGAAGCTTTCAATACTTTCAAAGTCTTGTTGTCAAGTGTTGTGAAAGCGCCGGGAAATGGAGATAGTCCTCTTACCAGGTTGTAAACCTCCTCAGCAGACCTGGTCCAGTCTATCTTACAGGTTTCAGTAAAGATTTTCGGAGCATGCGGGATATCTGCAATTTCAGGTTGCGGTTGATCTTGTATCGATCCATTCAGCAAAGCTTCAACCGTTTTCACCAGCACTTTTGCACCGATCTCTTTCATGGTATCGTGTACGTCCCCCGCAGTGTCTGTATCGCCGATCGGAAACTTTTCCTGCAGGAGAATATTTCCTGTATCAATTTCATGTTGCAGTTTGAAGGTTGTTACTCCGGTTTCTTTTTCGCCATTGATAACCGCCCAGTTGATTGGGGCAGCACCACGATATTTCGGGAGCAATGATCCATGAAGATTGATTGTGCCAAGGGGCGGCATATTCCAGACTATCTCAGGCAGCATTCTGAAGGCAACAACAACCTGGAGATCGGCATTTATAGCCTTTAGTTCTTCGATAAATTCAGTGTTCTTAAGTTTCTCAGGCTGAAGGATTTTCAGACCCTGCGATTCGGCATAGACCTTCACCGCACTTTGTGTAAGTTTCATACCGCGACCGGCAGGTTTATCCGGTGCGGTTACCACTCCGGCAATGTTAAAACCTGCTTCCACGAGGGCCTTCAATGAGGCAACTGCAAACTCCGGGGTACCCATAAAAACGATGCGTTTCTCCTTCAGATTCATCTGGTCTTTACTGCTTTATCAATTAGGAAATTATTACCGTGCCATGGCTCGATAATAGGCAAAGTTAAGCTTCCTTATCCTTAGAAATATTTAATTGGTCAGGGCTGATTATTCCATTTACTTTGCCGGACTATTTTAAAGCACAAAAAATTACGCATGCAACAAGTAAAAGCTGGTGATAAAGTGAAGGTTCATTATCATGGACGTCTCGTTAACGGAACAACATTCGACAGCTCAGAAGGGCGTGAACCACTCGAATTTGAGGTTGGATCAGGAAGTGTGATCAAAGGTTTTGATGATGGAGTTACAGGAATGGAAGTTGGAGAAAAAAAGACAATCAATATACCAGTTGATGATGCTTATGGACCAAAAGATGAATCAATGATCATCGAGTTTCCAAAGGCAAACTTTCCTCCGGATATGAAACCTGAAATTGGTATGCAACTCAACATGACCAATGGTTCAGGTCAGGTTATTCCTGTTGTGATTACAAACATTGCTGAAGATACTGTTACACTGGATGCGAATCATCCGCTGGCAGGTGAAGATCTTATTTTCGATCTTGAGCTTGTTGAGATCGGTAAGCCGCCTTCAAGAATTATAATGCCTTAAGCATATTGATCGCTTCCCCCACCATAGCTTATTAAACGGTGGGGGATTTTTTTACCAGGTTCTGTTTCAATTCCTCGGTCTGTAAAGCATGGGGATCACAACAAGCAAAGCGCTAAGCAACACGGTAACAATCACCGACCCTTCCGGTCCGAATGCTCCGCCGGTAAATACTTCGCTGCCTCTCAATTCCGGTGCCATTAAACTGCTTATTCCAACTCCACTTACATTATAGCCTAGTACCGGCCCGAGCAAAAAGTTCCAGGTAAAATGGAACAGAATACCAAACCAGAGATTCTTTGTGAAGATATAATTGCAACCTAGTACACCACCAGCAAGTAAAATATTCAATGCTGCGATTGCTGTTATGTTAGGGTTGCCGATATGCATGAAAGCAAACATCATTGCAGAAAAGCCAAGGGCTCTCCATTTATCGAACGACTGCATCAGGTTGTTAAGGAGGTAACCACGGAACAGAGTTTCTTCACTGATACCAACAACAAGCATGATCAGCAGTCCGGCGTACCAGTTGATTCCCGGCCAGGAAAAATGGTCGAACGATGAAACCGATGTGATCTTAAATATTGTTATCACCAGACCCAGCACGACTATTGCGCTCCACGATCCCATGATCGCGTTTCGCGCTGAAAAGGGAAAGCCAAGAGAGACTATACTTTTTTCATCAGCATATTTTCTGAATAAAAAAACAAGCAGGAAAGTTGTGGATGAAAACAGGATCGTGTTAAGTATAACCGGCGAATACTCAAGTGAGGCCCGTTGCAGGATGATATTGCCTGAAAGGTACACCAGCAGGAACATTGCAAATAAAAGCAATGCGCGCATCCACCCTTGTTTTAACCATGTTTTTTTAAGATCAGGCAACTTTAATGTTTATATTGCCAAAAATAGGCAATACATGTTTGATAACTATCAATATACGGTCGCAGAGCGCTTTATGAAGTATGTTACCATCGATACGCAAAGTGATGCGGCTTCATTATCTCAACCTTCCACCGAAAAACAAAAAGACCTCAGCAGGGTGCTTGTTGCAGAGTTGCAGGAAATGGGTGTTACGGATGCACATCTTGATGAATACGGGTATGTGTATGCAACAATACCATCCAATACCAACAAGAATGTTCCTGTGATCTGTTTCTGTGCTCATGTGGATACTGCACCGGATTGCACCGGTACAAATGTGAAACCGATAGTACATCGTAACTACCAGGGAGAAGATCTGATACTGCCTGATGATACAACACAGGTTATAACCACAAAAGATCATCCATATCTCGTGAAAAAATTCGGTGATGATATTATCACCGCTTCCGGAACTACTTTGCTAGGTGCCGATGATAAAGCCGGTGTTGCGGTGATCATGGATCTCGCCAACTTCTTTATGAAAAATCCCGTATACAAACATGGCGCAATCAGGATCCTGTTTACACCGGATGAAGAGATCGGCAGGGGAGTGAATATGGTGGATATCGAAAAACTTGGTGCAGCTGTGGGTTATACGCTGGATGGAAGTGAGCTTGGCTCATACGAAGATGAAACCTTTTCTGCGAATGCAATGAAGGTCACTTTTCACGGAATAAGCGCTCACCCGGGTTACGCAAAGGGTAAGATGGTGAATGCAATGAAGGTTGCAGCAGCTTTTATGGCTTTGTTTCCAGTGGATGAATTTTCTCCTGAAAGTACGGATGGCAGGTATGGATTTGTACACCCGGTTTCCATTGAAGGCACTGTTGAAAAGGCAACGGTTCAACTGATACTGCGTGATTTCTATACGCATAAGGTTGATGCTTATATTGACTATGTAAATGAAAAAGCAAAAGAAGCTGTCGAAGGTTTTCCCGGTGCACGTGTGGAAACAGTGGCTGAAGAACAATACCGGAATATGAAAGAGATCATTGATCAGCGTCCGGAAATTTCATTATATGCACATGAAGCGATCCGGCGCGCAGGTGTGCCTGTACTGGAACACAGTGCAAGAGGTGGAACTGATGGATCCAGATTATCGTATATGGGGCTTCCATGTCCAAATATCTTTACCGGTGAGATGGCATTTCATGGCAAGCATGAATATGTAAGTATACAGGACATGCAAAAGAGTGTTCAGACGATTGCGCATCTGAGTATGATCTGGGAAGAAAACGCGTGATACCGGCTCAAAAGACACAATAAATGCTAATGATCAGACTTGTCCAGTGTTTAATGATTCTCTCCTTACCTGCACAGTCAAATGCGCAGAACCTGGTCAGCAATCCGGGATTTGAAGATGAAAATATTTGTACAGAGTATACAAAGAACTGTGCGCCTGAAGCCTGGATCGCCACTTCACTTTATTCAAACTATTACTTTGATGAACTGCAGATGTCTTCGGAAGGCAGACATTTTGTAGGACTAACGGCGGGGAGTATCCGAAAAGATGGTTCCAGGAATTTTATCAGAACAAGACTGTTATGTGGATTGCGAAAGGGTAGCAAATACAGGCTTGATTTCCTTGTTCGTTCTGTTCACCCTGTGCTTGATAGCATCGGAATATTTTTCGCGCCAACCGATTTTCTTTTTGAAAAACGATCTTTCCGTGACATAGATCCCCAGCTATGGACAGCGGATGCAGAAGCCGATGATCCGGATCGCGTTGGCTGGATAAGGTGTTATCTTGAGTATACTGCTAGTGGTGATGAAGGTTATATTACTTTCGGACATTTTCGCCGGAATGATATAAGTGGTGTGAGGAAGGGTGATATGAACACTGATTATTATTTTTATCTCGATGATATACATCTTGTGCCGGCTGATCCGCTGGAACAGTTATGTCCCCAGGCAGATAGTGTCCGACAGGCAACCTACGAAGAGAATGAAAGACATGAATACCTGAACAGGAAAATGTACACTATGCGCAAACGTGTTGCTGTATATCAACCTTTGCCTCCAACGGTCGTTAAAGCTCCCGAACCCATTCAAATCATTGACACATTAACAATACCTGATATATTTTTTGCAACAGCAAAGTATAAATTACTCCCTGCGAGTTTTAAGGTGCTCGATAGTTTTGTGAATAAGCTTGCAGAAGGAAAAGTTGATTCGATTGTTATCGGGGGCCATACAGATACAGTGGGCAAACTTGAATACAATCTTGAATTGTCTGCCAACCGTGCGAAGTCGGTAAAAGAATACCTGCTTTCAAAGAAACCGGAAACTTATATTGAAAGCAGGGGATATGGCTATCTGCGGCCAATGGCGGATAACACCAGCCCGCAAGGCAGGGCAAAGAACAGAAGGGTCGAGATCATTTTGTACCGGCGCCGTTAGCGATGCTCTTCATGATCTTTACGGCATGTTCTCTTGAGTTTTCGATGAACCATTCATGTGTATTCATTCCACCACAAACAACACCGGCCAGGTATATTCCGGGTAAGTTGCTCTCCATGGTTTCACTGTTATATGTCGGGCACATTACATCGTTATCCGATAATTCAACACCTGCGTCGCGCAGAAATTGAAAGTTAGGTTTATAGCCGGTCATTGCTATCACATAATCATTGGGTATAGTAAGTGTTCCATCCGGGGTTTCTGCTTCAAGCGTGCTTTCGGTAATCTTTGTCACCTTTGAATTGTAATAAACTTTGATCGTACCTTCTTTGATCCTGTTCATCATGTCTGGTCTTACCCAGTATTTTACACGTTGTCCGATCTCCTCACCCTTAACGATCATGGTTACATTGGCCCCTTTGCGATAGGTTTCCAGCGCAGCATCAACCGCAGAGTTGCTTGCGCCAACGACCACCACATTCTGCATCGCATAGAAATGTGGATCTTTGTAATAGTGTGTAACCTTCGTGAGATCTTCACCCGGTACATTCATTAACACCGGAATATCAAAGAAACCTGTTGCTATAACTATGTATTTCGATGTATAATTTGCATTACGTGAAGTACCAACCTGGTAAACACCTTCAATTTGCTTTACACTTGTAACTTCTTCCTGCAGATGAATATTCACCTCGTTCGCAATAGCTACTCTCCGGTAATATTCAAGCGCTTCAGGTCGTGTGGGTTTTACATTGGTGGATACAAACGGAATTCCGCCTACTTCAAGTTTGTCTGAGGTAGAAAAGAATGTCATATTGATCGGGTAGTTGTAAAGTGAGTTTACCAGGCAACCCTTTTCAACGATAAGATAGGTTAAACCGTATTTTTTTGCTTCCAGTGCGCAGGCGATGCCTATCGGCCCGCCGCCTATGATGATAATGTCGTATTGATTCATGAGTACAGCAAAATTAGTC
>JBEVNF010000047.1:0-3676 GCA_040508255.1 Flavitalea sp. | reverse complement strand
TGTAAGTAGTCAATGATTGTGCCATCAGAGTGCAGAGTGCAAAAATGGCAGAATATGGCAGATTTCTTCGTGACAGACTGAAAATCAGGTCAGAATAGCAAATTATAAAACAGGTTCTGACGGTTTGTCAACCTTAAATGTGAACTTCTTCTGGGTGAGATAACTGAAGCAAACCACGATAAAAGTGGTGATGATCTTTGAAACTGTAGGATAAATATGGAACTGTTCTACAAACACCTTCAGACATACATAGTTCAACACTATACAAATCAGTACAAGTACAAAGTATCGGAAAAGCTGCACCCGGCCTCTCAGGGTAGAGCCCGTAAAAACGATATTACGATTGAGATAAAACCCGGTAGGAAAACTGATCGCGAACGCAACAATGAATGCAGCGATATACGGCTCGAACGCACCAACTGATGTATGAACCACCTGTTTGTCAAATACAAAATTATAACTGATTGCATAGATCAGGATATCAAGGACAGTGTTTCCCCCACCGCAAACCAGGTAGCGAAAAGTTTGCAGCGGCATAAAACGCCTGAACGGCGGATAAAAAAAATCAATAAAGCCTGTGATCAGCTCTTTCATCAGTATTCCCGGATTTCAAGGCCGCGAAGTTAGAGTTAAACGGGATAGCGACCAATTTGCATCATTTGACGGTGTTTAAACAGCAAAACTTGTGCTTTCGGTCACAAATCGTTGAATCCCGGCAATTTATCACCTATTTGACTTAAATCAAGAATTCTGCATTTTTATCGCAGGTTCGCGAATTTCCCGCATATTTGATCAGATTTAACCCCTAAACCTAAGCAGAAGGCTGCTCATAGTATGAGCAGCTTTTTGATTTTTGTATCTCCCTGATTTACCGCATCATCCGTTTCATTGTACTATTTTTGCCGCCTAATTAAGAATATGGCACTTGTAAGGCAAATCCAGGAAGCAGTAAGTAATTCGTTACAACAATTATATAATACCACCATTGCACCGGGCGACATCCAGGTAAATGAAACCAAACCAGAGTTTGAAGGCGAGTTCACGGTAGTGCTTTTTGCATTGCTGAAACCTTTGAAAAAATCACCCGACGCATTAGGTAACGAACTTGGAGCCAGCCTGGTTGCTGCAAATCCCGATCTTTTCAGAGCCTTCAACCTGATCAAAGGTTTTCTGAATCTTTCGATCTCTGAAAAATACTGGGTTTCGTTGCTGGCAGATAATTATACCAACCGCACCTATGGTTTTGCAGAGCCGAACGGTAGAAAAGTGATGATCGAGTATTCATCTCCCAATACCAACAAGCCTCTTCACCTTGGTCATTTACGAAATAATTTCCTGGGCTGGAGCATCGCCGAGATCTACAAGGCAAATGGCTATGATGTGGTAAAGACCTGCATCGTAAATGATCGCGGCGTCCACATCTGTAAATCGATGCTCGCCTGGCAGAAATTCGGCAATGGTGCCACTCCTGAAAGCACCGGTGAAAAAGGTGATCACCTTGTGGGAGATTATTATGTAAAGTTTGAGAACGAGCTCAAGGCTCAGACGGGTCCCGTGCTTGAAGCCATCACTTCCGGAAAGTTTGAAGGATTCAGCGACGAAGAAATAACCAAGCTGAAAGGTTTCCAGGCAAAACTCGACGATCCGAAATTTGATGCATCCAAAAAAGATGAACTCCACGCAGAGATCAGGGAAATAGCCCGCAACCATACGCCAATTATGCAGGAAGTTCGTGACATGCTGCTACGTTGGGAAAACAGCGACCCTGAAACAATTGAGTTATGGAAAAAAATGAACAGCTGGGTCTATGCCGGTTTTGATGCCACTTACAAACGCATCGGCAGCGACTTCGACAAAACTTATTACGAAAGCAATACATACCTGCTTGGTAAGGACCTTGTTGAAGACGGCTTAAAAAAAGGCGTGTTCTTTCAGAAAGAAGATGGTTCTGTCTGGATCGATCTCACCGCTGACGGCCTCGATCAGAAGATCGTTCGTCGCCGCGATGGTACTTCTGTTTACATCACACAGGATATCGGTCTTGCGGTTCATAAATATGAAGAGTACAAAGCAGATCAAAGCATTTATGTAGTTGGTGATGAACAGAACTATCACTTCAAGGTGTTGAAACTGATCTGTCAGAAACTTGGTATTCCCGCTGCAGATGGCATTTATCATCTGAGTTACGGAATGGTTGAGCTACCAACGGGAAAGATGAAAAGCCGTGAAGGAACTGTGGTTGATGCGGATGATCTTGTTGATGAGATGATCTCTATCGCGCAGGCAAAAACAGAAGAACTCGGTAAAACAACAGATTTTACGCCTGAACAACTGACCACCTTATATGATACAATTGGTCTTGGTGCTTTAAAGTTCTTCCTGCTACGTGTGGATCCGAAAAAGAGAATGGTTTTTAACCCTGAAGAGTCTATCGAATTTCATGGTTTCACCGGACCATTTATTCAATACACGTTTGCAAGAACAAGTTCAATTCTTCGCCGCGAATCCCCTGCCGGTAAAGGCTCCGCAACGGACCTCTTACCACAGGAAAAAGATCTTATTGTTGAATTCGAAAAATATCCCGGAGTGTTGGAGCAGGCGAAAAATGAAATGAATCCATCTGCCATTGCTACCTATGTATTCAAGCTTGCACAGACTTACAATAGTTTTGTTACCGCACTAAAAGTATTAACGGCAGAAACACCGGAGAAGAAAGAATTACGTCTGCAACTATCGCAGATGACAGTGAATATTATTAAGAATTCGCTTGGATTGCTGGGTATAAAGGCACCGAAAAAGATGTAGTTCTAAACTCCCAACAGCGAACGCATATAAAAACCTCAATTTTTATATGCGTTCGCACACAGTTTTAAAATTTCCAAAATACCAATACCCCCCACTTACATCTTCTTCTCAGTCTTTAGACTTTTTAAACTCGGATCCATAGCAATAGCCTTATCACAAAGCTGTGTACCTTTTGCGGTATCACCACCCTTCTGATATGCCATGCCAATCATATACAAAGCGCGGGCGTTTGATTTATCAATAGCAAGGATCTGATCCCAGTATTCAATAGCTTCCTTGTATTTACCATTGCGGTAAAGCGCATCGGCGATATTGTAGATAAGCTCCTGGTCGTTTGGCTTTTTAGCCAGAACCTCGCGGAGATATTCCAGACCTTTTGCATAATTGCCTGCATTCAGGTTTGCATTGCCAATATTCTCAAGCCAGTCATTGCTGCGGGGATGTCCTTTGGCTCCTGCTTTCTCAAACCACTCGATCGCTTTTTTATCATCGGGTACCGCATAGTAAGTAAGACCTGCTTCATACATCCATGGAACGCGTGTTGAATCCAGCCCCAGTGCCTGCTCATAACAACCGGCGGCTCGTTTGTAATTGCTCATCTCTACAAAACATCTTGCGGCGATATAAGGAATCTCAGCGCGTTTTGGCTCTTCCTTGAATGCCTTTTCGCAATATTTCAGTGATTCACCATAGTTCTCCTGTTCGTAGAAACTTTTAGCGATAATATAGGAAACCGGTTTGTCTGATTTCAACTGTTGAAGCTTCTGCGAGTATTTTACCGCATCCGGCCATTGGCGAAGCGCAAGTGAAAGTTCTGCAAGCTGGAAAATTACATCCTGGTTATTCGGTGCTGCAACATCGGCTTTGGTGA
>JBEVNF010000068.1:0-12318 GCA_040508255.1 Flavitalea sp. | reverse complement strand
AGATGTAAAAATCTGATCGCTTCTGCAAAGTATATTTCAACCGACCTTGCAGGAAAGTTTCCATCAGAGTACAATGAAATCATTAAGCTGAAAGGTGTGGGTCCCTACACAACAGCAGCTATCGCATCGTTTGCTTTCAATCTTCCATATGCAGTAGTAGATGGCAATGTACAAAGGGTTATATCACGTTACTTCGGCATCAATACACCGGTAGATACAACAGAAGGAAAGAAGCTCTATCAACATCTAGCCCAGGCATTGCTCGATCCTGATAAACCGGCTGAATACAACCAGGCGATCATGGATTTTGGAGCTGTTGTTTGTAAACCACAGAATCCCGTTTGTGTTAATTGTCCGCAAAAAAATGACTGCCAGGCAAATACTCTCGGCTTTGTAAGCTCGTTGCCGGTGAAGGAAAAGAAGCTTGTAAAAAAACATCGCTGGTTCTATTATTTCATGATCAATACACCGGATGCGGTTTACATACGCAAACGAACTGAAAAGGATATCTGGCAGAATCTCCATGAATTTCCAATGCATGAAGCACAGGATCCGGAACCATTTCCACATAAGAATTTTCTCCGGTCATTGCTTGGCGTTCAACCGTACTCGGTAGTATCGCAAAGCAGGGTCTACGTGCAACAACTTACGCATCAGACCATACATGGTCAGTTCATACAGGTTTCCATTCCGAAAACGGTTTCGGTGCCTGAAACTTTTACCCCTATTGCAAAGAAGGACCTTGCCCGATATGCATTCCCACGGATGCTGAACACATTTCTTGAAGAAGAATTTGTTTAAATCCCTATTAGCCTCTTCTCAAATATTTTAATGTGCGAGCCCGATGAATTTAGTAAATTTATAATACCGAGTTTATCTCAAAAGCGCCGTTTTTACAGCGCACCCTAAACCCAAACTTAAGTCACGGAGAAGCAAAGGCAGGCTGATTACTAACAATATAAAATGTTATTATGAGAGGCGTAAACAGGGTAATGTTAATTGGAAATTTGGGTAAAGATCCGGATGTACAGGTACTTGATGGCAACATAGCAGTTGCAAAATTCCCGCTCGCAACTACAGAAACTTTTAAAGACAGGGCAGGCAAACTGATCTCGCAGACCGAATGGCACACAGTGGTACTTTGGCGCGGCCTTGCCGAACTCGCTCAGAAATATCTTCACAAAGGAAGTCTTGTATATATCGAAGGTCGCCTGCGTACAAGAAGCTGGGAGGACAAGGAAGGTGTGAAAAAATTCTCAACCGAAGTGGTAGGTGACAACCTCATTATGCTTGATAAAAGAAATGAAGGTGGTGGTCACTCAAACAACAGTGGACCCGACAGTTTCAACAACACAGACATACCACCGATCGATGAAACATCACAGGATCTTCCATTCTGATAATCATCATCTCTTTATTTCACGAATTCGATAAATCGAATTATCTATTCCTGACAAATTATTGATAATTTCGCTATCATTATGCGATAAGGGCAGGCCGTATGACCTGCCTTTCTGTTGATAAAAATTTATGATGCTTTGGATATCCCTTTAACCATTTTTCTGAATAACACATTCCGGCCCATCCTCCTGGCCGTATCTACCCAAACCATCACGCTGGCAGCAGTAGTGCTGTTATTGCTGATCCTCTCGTTCTTTATTGCGGGTGCGGAAGTGGCATTTTTTTCCCTTACGTATCGTGATATCAACATGCTTAAAACCAAGCAGGATGCAGGATGGAAAAGGATCACCAACCTGCTCGAAGATCCGCGTACCTTATTCGGAGCGCTGATGGTTGCCGGTATAGTGGTGAACATTGCAATCATTATTCTCTCGAATATGCTGATCGATCAGATCTTTCCACAGCAATTCGGAATTCTGTTTTTGTGGATCCTTCTGAAGATCTGTCTTATAACTTTTGTACTTGTTCTGATTGCACAGGTGCTTCCAAGACTCAGGGCAGGTCAGAACAATCTGAGAGTAGCATATGAAGCATCATATCTCGTAGAGATCATCTATTATCTTTTCCGGAAGCTTGGTGCATCCATGATGTCGATGACCGAGCGTATCGAAAAGGCAATGGGTCTGAATACTACAAGGGCGCACTATCAGCAACAACTGGAAGAACAGATCAGATCAAGTGTAGATGAGGAAGAAGAACAAAAGATACTTGCAGGAATTTATAAGTTCCGCCACATCACTGTGAAACAGGTTATGCGTACAAGGCTTGATGTTAGTGGTGTTTCACAAAATCTTTCATTCAAAGAATTAAAACAGCGGGTTGAGGAACTACATTATTCCAGGCTTCCTGTTTATAAAAGCAGCCTTGATGATATTATCGGCATGGTGCACACAAAGGATATTATTCCCCAATTGAATCAACCCGACAATTTCGAATGGCACAGTCTGCTGAGAGTTCCTTATTTCGTACATGAACAAAAGTTTATTGAAGATCTGCTCAAGGAATTCCAGGCCAAACGAATTCACTTTGCTGTTGTTGTTGATGAATTTGGTGGCACCAGTGGTATCGTTACCATGGAAGATGTGATCGAAGAGATCATTGGTGATATCAAGGATGAGTTTGATGAAGAGGAGAGTGGTAACAAAAAGCTTGATGAATTCAACTATGTATTTGAAGGCAAAACCATGATCAACGATGTTTGTCGTCTGATGAATATATCGGCAGAAACTTTTAATAAGCTTCGTGGTGAAAGTGATTCGCTGGCAGGACTGGTGCTTGAGTTGCGTGGAGAAATACCAAAGGCGAACGACGTTGTGACGGCCGGTGATTTTGAATTCACAACACTTGAGGTTGAGAAAAACAGAATCCGTAAAGTAAAAGTTACAATCAAAAAGAACGACTGATCATGATCCGATATTTCATTTTTGCTTTGTGTTTTGTCCTTGCGGCTTGTAACAGCGACTATACCCTGAAGCAACGCGGCTACTACAGGATCGATTTTCCAAAGCATGAATACCAGGAATTCAGCCAGCCGGGTTATCCTTACACTTTTGAATACCCTGTATATGCTAAGATCTTAAGAGACACAACCTTCTTTGAAGCAAAGCCTGAAAATGATTACTGGATCAATATCGATTTTCCCCGGTTTGCCGGTAAGGTGTATATCAGTTACAAGGAAATAAGAAAAAACAACTTTGATTCACTGGTTTCGGACGCATTCAAAATGACATACAAGCATACATCGAAGGCAACCGGGATCACCGATTCATTCATGAAAACCCCACTTGGATTAACCGGTAGATTTTTCCAGGTTGGCGGAAATGCTGCAACCGCGAAGCAGTTTTTTGTCAGTGATTCAGTAAAACATTTCATACGGGGTGCCTTGTATTTTGATGCATCTCCGAATGAAGATTCTCTCGCGGTAGTAAACAACTTTCTGCAAGAGGATATGAAACACCTGATCAACACGCTCAGGCTGAAATAGAGTACTTTTCCCGGTGAGACTTAATAGTTACATTTGTAAAAATTTACAGGCTTGATAGCGATAGATAATGTATTGATCAGTGAAGATGTGGTTTCGAAGCAGTTTGTTTGCGATCTTACAAAATGTAAGGGCGGATGCTGCGAAGATGGTGACGCTGGTGCGCCTCTTGAAAAGGAGGAGCTGGATCATATCAATGAAGTGTATGAAACCGTCAAGCCTTACCTGACCCAGGAAGGGATCAGATGGATCGAACGTCACGGACGTTACGTTTATGATGTAGAGTTTGGCTGGGTAACACCAACCATTGATAACAAACTTTGTGTATATGCTTTTCGTGACGAGAAGAATATAATAAAATGTGGAATTGAACAGGCATATCGTGATGGCAAGGTTACCTGGAAAAAGCCCATCAGTTGTCATTTCTACCCGATCATATCTGAAACCGGTAAAAAGGGTGCTTTTGACCGGATGAATTACGAACCCCGCGAAACTCTGTGTAAACCTGCCTGCAGCCTTGGTGAAAAGCTGAAGGTGCCGGTTTACCAATTCCTCAAAGAACCAATTATTCGCAAATACGGCGAAGATTTCTACAATGCCCTGGACCAGGTGGCGAAAGATTATTTTGAAACAGGAAAGAAATAACAGGATCCTTTAACGGCATGGCCGGCAGGATTTTGGAGGGAAGGCAAGTATGTCAGAAAACGCTTCAACATTTAAGGCGAAGAGCACGATAAAATCGCGTGATCTTGATCACCGGTTCAAAGTGAACTTCAATATCAGTAAGTACAACAATACTGTTCCACTCGGAAAAGCACAGTTTCCCGATCCGGATCTTGCGCGCGAAAGGGCCAAGAATATTAAATGGCGCGCTATTGAAACACTCGATCAGCAGCTTGAAAATTTTGAAAGCAACCTCACACAGCGCGGTGGCAAAGTGATCTGGGCGGAAGACTCAAAACAGGCGCTGGCTGCTATTCTTGAGATCTGTAAAGCAAAAGAATGCCGCACGGTTGTCAAGAGCAAGAGCATGGTTACAGAAGAGATCCATCTCAATAAATTTCTGACAGAACACGGAATCGAAAGTGTTGAAACAGATCTTGGCGAATATATCCAGCAGCTCGATGGCGAGCCTCCATATCATATCGTAACACCTGCGATGCATAAAAGCAAAGAGGATGTTGCCAAACTATTCTACGAAAAACTACACACAGCTCCGAATCTGTCACCAACTGAACTGACCCTGGTTGCACGTGAGAAACTGAGGTCCAAATATCCTGCGGCGGAGATAGGGGTAACCGGCGCTAACTTTATTGTTGCTGATGTTGGTGGTATTGCGGTCACAGAAAACGAGGGCAACGCTAGGTTAAGCGCAGCTTTTCCAAAAACACATATCGTGATCGTGGGAATCGAAAAGATCATTCCTTCTATGACCGATCTGGGGCTGTTCTGGCCGCTACTGGCAACTTATGGTACAGGACAGAAGATGACGGTTTATAATTCGCTTATAACGGGTCCGAGGCAGCCCGGTGAGGTTGATGGTCCTGATGAGATGTATGTGATACTGCTTGACAATGGTCGCACCAATATTCTCGACAATCCGGTATCAAGAGAAAGTCTTTATTGTATCCGTTGCGGAGCGTGCCTCAATGCCTGCCCTATCTATAAAAACATTGGTGGCCATGCATATGGTACAACCTATAGCGGACCTATCGGATCCGTGATCACTCCACAATTGCAGGGGCAGAAAGACTGGCAGCATCTCAGCAATGCATCATCTCTTTGTGGGAACTGTACAGCAGTTTGCGCAGTGAAGATCAACCTGCATGAATTATTACTGGAAAACAGGTTTGAAGCCGCTGTAAAAGGTATTCCCGGAGTGGGGGAGAAACTTGCCTGGAAGGTCTGGAAAACAGCCAGCCTTAACCGCAAATACATGAACAAGGGAAACAAAAAGATCAAGAACTGGATGGTAAACAAAGCCTTTAAAGCTTGGACCGCCCACCGTTCCGATCTCGACTTTTCGGAGAAGACTTTCAATCAGTTATGGAGTGAAAAGTTTCCTCCTCCGCGTAAAGATTGATATTCCACTTTCAGAGTTGTATTATTGTTACATAAATGATAGCTGTTTATTCACCGGCCTTAACTCCCCGTCTCAGATATATTCTGGAATTCATCGGTAACGAATTATCGGGTGGCCCTTTCAGAATATTCGCATCAGAAGATGAGTTCATCGCGGCCGAAGGATTTAAGATCAACTATTCCCATTTGCAGTTTAGCGAAAGCGTTTTCACTATCAGACCTGTTAACCTGCTATTTGAAAATGATATCAAGCAACAGGATCTTTCAATGTTTGATTTCGAGGATACCAAGGCTTTCTTTAAGACAGAGGGTGATTTTTCCTTTGATATTTTTGCTGCTTCATTTTACCTGATCACACGTTACGAAGAATATCTTCCTCATTCACTGGATGAATACGGGCGCTATTCGCATCAGGAATCACTCGCCTTTCGTGAAGGTTTTCTTGACAAACCTTTGGTGAATATCTGGCTGCAATCATTCAGGAAGTCAATCGCTGAATCTGATCCTTCAATTCATTTAAAACATCAGAATTTTAATTGTGTGATCACTTACGATATCGATATCGCATGGTCATATAAGCATAAAGGATTTGTACGTACGGTGTCAGGTTTTGCAAAGGACCTGGTCAAAGGTCAATGGAAAGCGCTTGATGACAGGTGGCTCGTGTTACGTGGACAAAAACAAGATCCCTATGATTGTTTTGAGTGGCTTGATGCTTTGCATTTATATTGCCGGTTAAAACCACATTACTTTTTTCTTGTGGCAAAGAAACAGATCGGTTACGATAAAAACATTTCTACCGACGTAAAACAGTTCAGAGAACTGGTTGAATATTATGCGGGCCGTTATGAAGCCGGTATACATCCTTCATGGCAAAGTGGTGATAATAATAAGTTACTGAAAGAAGAACTTGAATGGCTTGAAGTGATTGCAGATAAGCCAGTGCAAAGCAGCCGCCAGCATTATATACGTTTTAAAACTCCGGATACTTTCCGAAACCTCATTGAAAGAGGGATTGTGAACGAATACTCGATGGGATATGGAACCATCAACGGTTTCAGGGCTTCTGTATGTTCATCTTATAAGTGGTTTGATATTCTGAAGAACGAAGCAACTGAGCTGCATATGCACCCATATTGTTTCATGGATGCCAATTCATTTTTTGAGCAGCATCAGACACCTGGTCAGACTTACCAGGAGTTGCTTGGATATTATGAGCGGGTAAAAAAAGTAAACGGTACAATGATCTCCATCTGGCATAATCACATGCTTGGAACTGATCCGAAATTTGCAGGCTGGCCACAAATGTTTGAATTGTTTATGCGGGAAACGGTATACTGGGATGCCTATTCTTAAAAAGAAAACTCCCCTTCAGATGAAGAGGAGTTCGTATAATTTAGTGCCTGAAATGTCTGTCACCACTCATAACCATTACAAGGTTATTCTGTTTGCAGTATTCAATTGAATCTTTGTCACGAACTGATCCGCCTGGCTGAATAAAAGCTGTAATGCCTGCTTCATGTCCGATCTGAACACAATCATTGAACGGGAAGAATGCATCGCTCGCAAGTACAGCACCATTCAGATCAAACTTAAACTGGTGTGCTTTTTCAATTGCATGACGTAGTGCATCGATGCGGCTCGTTTGTCCACAACCTTTACCAACAAGTTGTTTATTCTTTACAAGTGCAATTGCGTTTGACTTAAGATGCTTGCAAACAAGGTTTGCAAATTCGAGGTTTGTTCTTTGTTCAGGTGTTGATTCTTTGCCACCAACTTCATCCCATTTGCTGTAGTTGCCTTCATCGGTACCTTGTACCAGCACACCACCAAGCAATGATTTGTATTGGGTTTTTGGAGCTTCGAAGTTTTTGAGTTGAAGAAGGATCCTGTTCTTCTTTGATTTTAACACTGTAAGCGCATCTTCATCAAACGCTGGTGCAACAAGTACTTCAAAGAAAATTTCGTTGATTGCTTCAGCAGTTGCTTTGTCAACTGTTCCGTTTGTAACAAGTACACCACCAAATGCGCTTTCCGGATCGCCCGCCAAAGCATCATCCCAGCTCTGTTTAACAGTTGGTCTTGCAGAGATACCGCAAACATTTGTATGCTTGATGATCGCGAATGTGATCTCATTTTCTCCTGTACCAAATTCACGGATCAGCTGGATAGCAGCGTCAACGTCAACCAGGTTATTGTAAGAAAGTTCTTTGCCATTCAACTGATCAAAGTTCTTTGAATAATCTCCATAGAAAACACCGGTCTGTTGCGGGTTTTCGCCGTATCTCATTGTTTTGGGACCAAAGCTTGATTCAAGGAAATAAAGGCTTTCGTCTTTATTGAAATATTGTGCGATGGCTACATCATAATGTGCAACGATCTCAAAAGCTTTTGCAGCAAATTTCTTGCGTTGTTCAATTGTTGTTTCACCGTTCTGATCACGTAACAGTTGTTCAAGTTCAGCGTAGTCTTTTTTGGCTGCAATAACAACCACATCTTTGAAGTTCTTCGCTGCACCACGGATCATTGAAGGTCCGCCAACATCGATCTTTTCGATGATCAGTTTTTCTTCGCTTGTTGAAGCAACTGTTTCTTCGAACGGATACAGATCAACAATAACAAGGTCAAGGACAGGAATCTTGTATTGTTCCATTTCCTTTACATCTTCCGGGTTGTCGCGACGACCAAGTATCCCACCAAAAACTGAAGGATGAAGAGTTTTTACGCGGCCACCAAGTATTGAAGGGTAGGTTGTGAGAGATTCAACAGGAACTACCGGAATGTTCAGTTTTTCGATAAAGGCCTGTGTGCCGCCTGTTGAATAAATTGTTACACCTTGTTCATGAAGGATCTTTACAATTGGTTCCAGTCCATCCTTGTAAAATACAGAAATGAGAGCCGACTTAATTTTCATAATTCAATTTTTGATGTTGGTGTTAGCGGGCGAAGTGAGGTGAAATCAGGGAGCCCGTTACTTTAAGGGCGCAAAAGTATATTAATTAAAATTCATTACAAAAGCTCCGTGGGTCGTTACAGCATGTGTGCGTAATCCCAGCGCTCTACACTCTGACTGCCATTGTTTTATCCGGTAGGATGAATTTGAGGAACTAAAAATTATGATGGGTAACCGGGATTGACCCTGCGGCACGGTGTGATCCGCAAAGAGGTCGCGGATCTTTCCTTTTGGATTACCGCCAACGATAATAAGGTCCGCCGGAGGCAGCTCAGAAAGGGTTTGTGCTATGATAATCCGCAGATCCCCGACCAGAAACCTAAGATGATCGTGGTTCGCAAACTGCGGTAACACATTGCCAATTCTGTACCTGATCCTGGCCGGTCGCACATGAAATCTTTGCTGGATCGCGTCTCTGATGAACAGGCTGTCTGCCACAAAAAGACAGTTTCTTCCCGCCATATAGTCAACAGCCATTGATTTTGGTACATTATACACGATCAGCTTGTGTTGCCGGCTCGCAGATCTGAAGGAAAAACTCCTGATCACGAAGATCAGCAACAATGAAGTCAATGCCGGTATCAGGCAGGCGCGTAACCTGAACATTAGCCACGCTGAAATTAAACCTGCAAAAACATAAAGAAGAAGATACTGGTATTGATCGATCTGCAATGGCTGCCAGTTTGCATCAGGAAGACTGTCAGCAAGCTCAACAGCGAAGTTCATCAACCTTATTAAAGATGAAAGCAGATTTCCAAGCATGTGCGCAGCAGGAGGAAGCCAGGCTATACAGCAAAGAAGGATCTCTCCAAGTAATATGATACTTGAAAGCGGTATTGCCACAAGATTTGTAAACAGAAAGAAGATGGGGAACTGATGGAAATAGAAGATGGTTACGGGCGTAGTGAGAATTTGCGCTGAAAGTGTTACAGAACATGATTTCCAGAGTATCAAAAGCAGTTTATTTGAAGGATAGACCAGGTTCGTTACAGGTTTCTGATAAATAACAATACTGAGCACAGCTGCATATGAAAGTTGAAAACCGGTATCCCAGAGCCAGAATGGATTATAGGCTAAGAGGAGGAAGGCAGATGCTGCGAGACTGTTATAAACTGACGACTTTCTCGAAAGAGCATTCCCGATCGCAATACAGGTGAACATGACTGCAGATCTTACGACAGATGCTGAAGCGCCGGCAAGTAATGTAAACAGCCAAACTCCTGCCACAATTAGGGAAAGCTGCATCCATTTGCCAAAGTGACTTCGCGTAAGCCGGGAGGTGAGCATGACCAGGATCGCATAGATCAGCCCAAGATGGAGGCCGGAGATTGCAATCACGTGCACGACACCTGTATTGGAATATGATTGAATAAGATCACGATCCAGGTTATCCTTATATCCGATAAGCAATGCCTGCGCGAGACCTGCTTCTCTGGCGCCGTGAATATTCGCTGAAATCACGGCTACTATCTTCTCCCTTAAGTTGAAAATGAAGCTTTTGAGCCAATTTATTTTGCGTTCAGGTAAAACTTTGAATTTACCAGCGCGTAGAAAAAGCTGGTGATTTATCCCCTGAAAAAAACAGTATTCCCGGAAGTCAAAAGCTGCAGGATTCCCGGTGGCTGAAACCTGTGAGGGGAGTTCCGATGTATATAGAATATCTCCATAGCGTAAACTTTTGTTCGACGGTGCTTTGTCGAAATACAATAAAATGTCGCCGCGACAACTGCGTATTTTATCACCCGAAAGGACATATTTTACCGAAGCTGTAGTTTTAAAAGAACCGGGTTTTTCCGAAAGTGGTTCATTGATTATCAGCAAATATTTGTTGCCCGGTGAGTATGTCCGGCCAAAGGAATTACTATCGTTGCGGGAATCGTGGATGGAAAGCAGGGCGCTGCCGGAGCAGGCGATCAGTAGATTGAGGCAGGCGCCGCGCAACATTAAAAGGCCATATTGCTGCTTTTCAGGCAGAAATGAGGGCGCTGTGACCCCGATGCACGCAAGTAGCGCAATTGCCCCGCAAATGCCCAATGGAAGGTTGGCGGTCCATTGAAACATTATCCCGGCAACAAAAGGTATAATAATCCTTATAAACGGGGATGCGCGGTAAAAAGGTACAGTATATAGATTCATCAGTGGAATCTATATACTGTCCTCAACTTCATACTGATGAAAAAAACTGGCTGAGTAGTTTTTTTCTGATGAAATGCGTCTCTTCGAAAAGAGGCAGCACTGGATATCAATAGGATAAGGCTTACTAATGTTATTCTGGAAAAGGCATTATACGGCTAGCTGGTGACTAATCCTGGTCTGTTAACAGTAGTTTCCTTGTCCGGAAATAATAATACTTTCAACCTGGATATTGTAGTTCAAAAACGGGTTCCTGTGGCTGATATCTAAGTTCATTCAAAAAGATTGATCCTCCTCTTCTCAATTCATTTTTCTATTACTGTTTTTCATACCATGTAATAACGGGGTTTTGTACCCCGTAATTGAACGGTACAATTCCTGCGTACTTTACGGTTTTAAATCCCGGAAATAAACGGTATATTTCTGCGAGAATCCGCACTATTCGCTGACTTTCTTGATCTTATAAATAATTCTAATTCGTAATTAGTTGATTCGCATACTCTTGCGACTATGTTTCTTCACGATCCCCCTCTACTTTTACCAGGTCAATCTGAATCGCTAAAAAAATTAAAATTTAAGGGTATGATCACAGTAGAAACATCATCAAAAAGTGTTGGAAAATATGTTGATACAAAACATGCAGAAACTGTAATTCGTGAATACAAACACGAAAGATGGGTAGCAAATTCTGAGAAGATCGGTAAGGAAGATTCGACAAGTGCATGGTGGAGTATTGAAGAGATCGAAGGCTTCCTGGCTAATGCAAAAGCTAATGGTGCTGACGGTCTTAAAATGTATTTCGCCGCTTATCCAAAAGATTTTGCTGAGAAGCCGGAGTATGCAGGAAGACAAACACTGGTTATGGTTGCAACTGAAGAAGTGGCAACTACAGAAGGAAAAGTAAATAAGGATCTTTACATAAAAGATGGTGAAAATTCATCAGTAATGGCATACAACATGGGTCGTTTAACTCCACCATGGGTTAAAGGTGGTGATGAGTTTACCGGTGATGACTGGGGCCTTGGTATGACTATCGTTGACCGTGGTGACAAAGGATTCTGCATAATCTGATTCTACAAACATCTCGGAATATTAAACCTCCCTTGCGGAGGTTTTTTTATTTCCTTTGTGTATGGTTGAGCAAATGTCAGTTTTCATATACCTCATGATGATAAGCTTTGTGGTAAGCGTGTTCAACTGGATAAATAATGACCAGGTGCAGGCTTATCAAAAGGTGTTTTGTGTTTATTTATTTGTCACAGTACTTGTTGAACTTGTGGCTGCATATCTCTATACGATCCGAATAGCTTCAATTCCTCTATACAATTATTTTGGTGTATTAGAGTTTACATTTTACTTCTACATGCTATATAATCTTATTGAAACGACACGTTTCCGTCGAATTATAAAATTTATTGGATTTGTCTACCCCGTAATATGCATTCTGAATATAATCGAAGCTCCCAAAGATGAGTTCAGTTCAGTTACTTATGCGGTCGGCGCACTGCTGGTCGCGGTTATGAGTATGGTTTACTTTTACGAATTGTTCCGAAGCAATAAATCCGTTGTATTGCAGCGTGAGCCTGCATTCTGGATATGTTCGGCTTTGTTGTTTTTTTACTGCTGCACCTTTCCGTATTATACTCTGACCAACTTTAGAATTACGCTTTCCGAGAAAGCCAACAGCACACTGATGTCACTGATGGAC
>JBEVNF010000067.1:0-4234 GCA_040508255.1 Flavitalea sp. | reverse complement strand
AAAAACGTGTTACGGGTCAAATATCTAAGTGGGAATATTGAGGGATGTGGGAGAAGACCTGTAGAACCTTATAAAGTAAAACTCCCCTTCAGATATTTTGAAGGGGAGCTTGTTATTTTTAGAATCCTGCTTTTGCGTTGTCTGTTTTCGCGGCGTGTTTCAACCAGGTTTCCAGTGTTTCGCAGGAAGCGAATTGTGGATCGATCATGATATAATAGCTGCCTATTCTTGAAGTAAACCATTTCTCAATTACTTCCTGTTTCTTGAACTCAAGCGCACGACCGGCAATACGATTGTAATCATCTTTCATATTCTCACGATGCGGCTCTGAGCGGGATTTCAGATAGGCAATTCTTACTGCCTTCTTACCACGTTCATCTGTATATGGAACCGGCTTTGAAAACTCACCAACTTTCATATCCTTGATCAGGAGTGCCATGTCTTTATCCAGCTGATCATAGGTGAGATAAGTGCCGTTCTGGCTTTGTCTCATACCTGCGGTAAACTTTGCATTTTCATCTTCACTATATCTTTCTGCAGCAGCACCAAATGATAGTGTACCTGCAACAAGGCGGGATCTTACTGAGTCCAGCTTATCAATTGAACCGGCAACCTCTGCATCTGTAACCTTTGGTATACGAAGGATATGCCTCACTACTGCATCATCCCCTGCCCTGTTAACCATCTGAATGATATGGTAACCAAAACGGGATTTGAACACTGGTGAGATCTGGCCCTCCTTCAGTCGGAATGCGTTATTGATAAATGTAGGATCAGCAGGAGCTCCTTCAATTGTTTTTTCTGCGCGGTTGGCTACATACTGACCACCCTTTCCCTTACTTCCCGGATCATCCGTATACAGATCAGCAAGGTTCTGGAAAGTAGCTTTTTTCGTGTCAACTAGCTCTTTGTATTCCTGCAATTCATCCTGTGCAAGTTTCTCAAGATCACGGCTCGCTTTAGGATAAACGATGATCTCGCCTATTTCAACCTCTGATTCGTAAAATGGCAGGCTATCCTTTGGAATCTTGTCCCAGTAAACTTTTGCTTCCTGGGGAGTGATCTTTACACCATCCACTATTTTATCACGCATTTTTTCTGCGAGCTTTCTTTCCCGGAAATTCTGACGCAGATCTTCCTTGATCTGGTAAACAGTTCTGCCCGCGATCTCTTCGAGTGCTTCCTTACTGCCATACTGACCAATAAAGCCACGCACCTGGTTATCAAGCAATGCATCGATCTCAGCATCTTCAATGATGATACTATCCTTTCCCGCCTGAACCACTAGTGCCTTCAGGGCAAGTACCTGCTCCAGGATAAAACACTCAGCATTTGGGGGTACTGGTTCGTTACGACGTTTCCTGTCATCAATATCATTATAGATATCAGATTTCAGAATGATTTTATCGCCAACAATTGCAACAATCTTGTCTGCCACGACCGGGCGCTGTGCCGAAGCAAAACCCGCAATGAGCATGACGATCAGGGTAAAAGCAGTCTTTTTCATAATAGGTATGCAAAATAGTAAAAAGGCATGGGTGTTGGAGAGTTTTAACATATTTACTGTCCTCCTCCCTCAGGAAGATGCCGACAGGAGGAGTACTGCTCTGAATCAAGGAAAGCGCGGAAGTATCCACCCTTAGAACCCGGCGTTTCCGGCAACGGCCAAAAAAAGCCCCTCAAATCTGAGGGGCTGAATCTTTATAATGTTCTCTTTACTTCTTCTTCTTCGTACGCCTCGATAATATCTCCTACGCGTATATCATCGAAGTTTTTGATCGTAAGACCGCACTCCATGTGACTGGCCACTTCTTTCGCATCGTCTTTGAAACGTTTGAGCGATTGAAGTTCAGCACTCTTACCTTCTCCTTTCGGAAACTCAACGATACCATCGCGGATGATCCGGATCCTTGAGTTACGCTGAATCTTGCCTTCGAGTACATAACATCCGGCAACAGTTGCCTTATCGAATTTGAACACGTTACGAACTTCAACATTCGCAGTGATCTTCTCCTGGATCTTAGGCTCAAGCATACCTTCCATCGCACTCTTGATCTCTTCGATAACCTGGTAGATGATCGAGTAGGTCTTGATCTGTACGCCCTCTGTTTCAGCAAGTTTGTTTGCCTGAGCTGAAGGACGAACGTTAAAGCCGACGATGATCGCATCTGATGCTGTTGCAAGAAGTACATCACTTTCAGTGATCGCACCAACTGCTTTAAGAACAACACTCACTGCAATTTCTTCAGTAGAAAGTTTCTGCAATGAGTCACTCAGTGCTTCCACAGATCCATCCACGTCACCCTTGATGATGAGGTTAAGCTGTTTGAAGTTTCCGAGTGCAAGACGACGACCAATTTCATCAAGCGTGATGTGTTTCTTGGTTCTGATACCTTGTTCGCGAAGAATCTGAGAACGGCGGTTCGCCATTTCTTTTGCTTCACCTTCATCGGAATAGACCTTGAATTTTTCACCAGCCTGTGGCGCACCGTTCAGACCGAGTATAAGTGCCGGTGCAGACGGGGCTGCAGCGGTAATACGTGAATTTCTTTCGTTGAACATTGCTTTCGCACGACCATAGAACTGACCGGATACCACCAGGTCACCCGCTTTCAGGGTACCATTTTGTACCAGAACAGTCGCAACATAACCACGACCCTTGTCGAGCGTTGCCTCCACGATAGTTCCTGTTGCTTCCCTTTCAGGATTTGCTTTCAGTTCAAGCAATTCAGCTTCAAGAAGGATTTTTTCCAGCAGAAGATCGATGTTGAGTCCTTTTTTAGCACTCAATTCCTGGCTCTGATATTTACCGCCCCATGATTCCACAAGGATATTCATACCTGCCAGTTGCTCATAAATCTTTTGCGGATTCGCACCATCCTTATCGATCTTGTTTACTGCAAAGATCATCGGTACACCAGCGGCTTGTGCGTGGCTGATCGCCTCACGGGTTTGTGGCATTACCGCATCATCAGCAGCAACTACGATCACGGCAATATCAGTCACTTTCGCACCACGGGCACGCATCGCTGTAAACGCTTCGTGACCCGGTGTATCGAGGAAGGTGATCTTCTTACCTGAAGGAATTTTTACCTCGTAGGCACCAATGTGCTGGGTGATACCACCGGCCTCACCTGAAACCACATTTGCATTACGGATATAATCGAGCAATGATGTTTTACCATGGTCAACGTGCCCCATGATCGTAACGATCGGCGCACGTGGAGTAAGACTTTCCGGTGCATCTTCTTCCTCTTCATCTTCCATTTCGAGTTGCTTCTCCATGTCGATGAATTCCACTTCAAATCCAAACTCACTTGCCACCAGTTCAATTACTTCTGCATCGAGACGTTGGTTGATGGACACCATCAATCCAAGACCCATACATTTTCCGATTACCTCAGAATAGGTTACGTCCATCAGGTTTGCAAGCTCACTTACACTGATAAACTCAGTAAGTTGCAGCTTGTTATCCTGCAGTTCATCCCCGCCATCACTTTGTTCATCGCGTTTCGCACGACGGTATTTGGCTTTGAGGCTCTTACCACGACCACCGGAACCGGCAAGTTTTGCCTGGGTTTCCCTGATCTTATCCTGGATCTCTTTTTTATCGATTTCTTTTGCTTCGCGCGGCGTAAGTGTTGGTCTGTTGCCACCACCTGGCCTTGGACCACCAGGACCCCGATTCGGACCACCCGGTCCACGGTTCGGACCGCCCGGTCCACGGAAGTTTCCTCCCTGACCCTGACCTTGTCCCTGTCCTTCTGGTTTTTTGAAAAGGTGCTGAGCGCGTTGTTGCGGAGTCTGCGTATCTCTTCTTTCGATAGGAATACGTTTTCTCTTGCGTTTTTCTTCGCCTGGTTTTGCACGGTTCTCAGCTTCCGTTGGTAAGGTTATCTTTCCAAGGATCTTCGGACCTTCAAGCTTTTCAGCCCTGATGTTTGTGATAACCGGCGGTGCGTCTGCGTCTGCTGTTTCAGGCGTAGTTTCGGCGCCCTGTGGCAGTACTGGTTCCGAAGCAATCTCATCGATCTTTTCGGGAGCCACACTTACAGGAGCTTTTTCAGCCTGTTTTTGCACTGGTTGTTCTGCAGCCTGCGCCTGATCGTCACCTCTCTTTATGATCGGCTTTCTCGGGCGGGTTGATGAATCGATAGCTGACAGATCAATTTTATCAAGCACTTTCGGCCCTTCCAGTTCAGGAGTGCCTACACGTGTAATTTCTGATGCTGTT
>JBEVNF010000016.1:0-4609 GCA_040508255.1 Flavitalea sp. | reverse complement strand
AGAATCTTCTCCTGATCCACGATCTTCTTCGCAGAAGGAAATTAACCATTGAAGGTGCGAAAGACTTTTTAAAGAAGAATAAACGCTCACCAGAAAGGTTTGCCATGATCCAGTCGTTGCAAAAGATCAAAGGCTTTCTGCTGGAAGTCAAGGCCGGACTTTAGGCTACCAGGTCCTGATCTTTTGCGGCAAGTCTTATCTCCATTTCATCAAGTATCCTGATTATTTCAAGATTAACCTGTTGCCTGATCACGTTAAAGTCTGCCGCGGGTATTGTTGCCGTAAAAAACTCAACATGCACGTGGAATGCATTCTTATTGATATCAGAAAGAAAGACGGTATAGTTCTCAATCTCAGACTTCTTTAACTGAAGTTGTTTTTCAATGGCGAGTGTAAGCTGATTTACCTGCTCATATGTTGTTGCGGAGCTGAGTTCGAGCTGAACAAAAGCCCGGCGTTGGGTTCGCAACGAAAGATTATCCATAATGCTGTCAACCATCTGCTTGTTTGGAACAGTAACATAAGTTTTCTGATCAGTGCGGATCCTTGTACTTCTTAAACCAATCTTTTCAACGGTTCCGGTTATGTTCTGAACCTTTACAAGATCACCCATCATAAATGGCTTATCAAAGAAGATGATGAACGAAGCTATAAGGTTCTCCATGCTTTCCCTCAGCGAAAGCGCGATCGCAGCAGTGGCAATACTTAATCCTGTTATCAGGTTACTGATCGGAAACCCAAAGGCGTACTTCATGATCAGCAGAACCCCTACAATAACAAGTACTGCCTTGAAAAAATCTTTGAAGAAAACGATCAGCTGATTCTCTTTGATATCACCGGTTGCATTGGCTTTCTGATGAAGGATCATCGCAATAAAGTCGATGGTTCGTAACAATAACCAGATAAAGGTGATCACAAAAACGATGATAGCAAGAACCTCAAATATGCGGTGGGTAGTAGTTTTATAGACTCTTATATCAAGAACCTGTGGAAAGTTGAGCTTTTCAAGTGATATCAACGCAACAAGCAACAAAACAAAAATCTCAATCGGTGAAACAACAAGGTTCACAAATGATTTCTTATCTACACCAACAGCAATCCGCTTGACTATCGAGAACACCAGGCCGGCTATATATCTCGAAAGTATGCGCTTCAGGATCACAGCAAGTAATATCACACCTGCAACTGCGAGGTAACTCTTTATCGTATTATTGAGAAAAGTATAATTCAGAAAGTCATTCATTCCTACGGTTCAGTTTTACTTATGCAAATTTACTGAACATGTCCGGCTAAGGGGCAACCATTTAACTCATTTTTTTATAGAATCATTCGAGCTCTGCCCATAGGCATACAATTCGATCTGACCGTTCCGGAGAGCATATAAAAACTGAGGGGTGATCCTCAGCCTGGTAGCGGACGCGAGATGTGCAGGCAACGGAAACTGTTGCAGGTTAAGGGTTCCGGGCTCATACCGATACAAAAAGCGACCATCGCGACCATAGATCACTTTATTGATCACTGTGAAGTCTGACCAGCCAATAAACTGTATGCGATTTTTAAAAGCACCGTAGTAGTCAAAAAGGTATACTCCTTTTGTGGAATCATAAAGGTAAACAAGCTTTTCCTGGTCAATGATGAACTGCGGCGATGGCATTGAGTCAAAGATCATTCTGAAATCTGCAGACTGATCAGCAACCCGGCCATCGTCAGACACTTTTTTCAACGTACTCTCCAACTCATCAAATACCCAGATGCTATTATCATAAGCCTGCCCGATCGTTTTTACCTGGAACATATTCTGACGCCTGAGATCAATGGTTGACCTGGCATTAAGGAAACGATCAAGTATAACTATGGTTCCAAAATTCTTATAGTACAGAAGAACTTTAAGCGGGTTGGAAACATCAATGGAGTACAATTTTCCATATCGCCGTACATCATTGAATATACCCGAAGAGTCTCCGTCGGCATTGATCCTTTTGATCTGACCGGTACTGCTGATAAGAAAACAATTGCCAAGATTATCAACTGAAAAATCCGCAATATCACCATAGTACGTTCTTGCCAGCCTGAAGAGACTATCCTGGGCGGACAAGGTTTGTGCCGCTGAAATGAATACTAAAATGGCAAGAAGGGTTCTGTTCATGGGTTACATTCTGACGATCTTGTTTTCCAGTTCAGGATAACGTGTTTTCAATGAAAGATGTTGTCCGTCAAATTCTGCGTAAGTAAAATAACTGATCCAGTCACCGAGATTTACATACCTGCTGTTTTCATTTAACCTGAAATCGATCGGCAGATGCCTGTGACCAAACACGAGATAATCGTAATGTTTCTTTGCGATCTGTTCTTTTGAATAAGTGATCAGCCACTCATTTTCTGCCCCAAGAAAATGCTGGTCACTTGTACCGGTTGCGGTTCTGCTTGTTCTGCTGAAATAATCGGCAACGCCTATTCCTATTGCCGGCGGTAAAATTCCAAACATCCATTGACAGATCGGGTTTCGGAATATCTTCTTCAAAAACTTATAGCCATGATCACCGGGCCCAAGTCCATCACCATGGCCAACATAGAATTCTTTACTGTTGAACTGAAACTCTTTCGGTTCAAAATAAACGGGGATGTTCAATTCCTTTGTAAGATAATCACGCATCCACATATCATGGTTGCCAACAAAGAAGTAAACAGGAATTCCGGCATCCGTAAACTCAGCAAGTTTGCCAAGCAATCTTACATGTCCCTTTGGAACAACCTTTCGGTATTCGTACCAGAAATCAAACATATCACCAACAACAAACAGCGCAGCCGTGGTACTCCTGATCTCTTCGAGAAAAGCAACGATCTTTTTTTCACGCTCGAGACTGCGCGAATGATCTGGCGCACCGAGATGGAAATCGGAAAGAAAATAAACTTTTTGTCCTGGAGAAATTATCATGCCTGAACCTCCTCATTGGTTTCATCAACCAAAAATACATATACTTCTTTCGGTCCGTGTACTCCCACAACCAATGTTTTTTCAATATCCGCAGTACGGCTTGGTCCGGATGCAAAACTGATCATTGAAGGCAGTTTTGCACCATACTTCTCTTTCATTTTTTCCAATCCGTTTCTTACATCATACACCAATTGAGATGTGCCGGCAACACAGATATGCACAGGTGCATATACACTTGTGGTTCGACCACTCTGCTGCGCTGAACTGAGTACAAGACTACCGGTTCTCGCGACAAGAAATTCACAACCCGTTACAGATGCATCACATCCGGGGAGATCATTTGATGTAAATGCACCAAACCCCGATTCAGTCAAATGTTTGCCCAGCGCGTCTTCCCGGCAATAGATGTTTTTCCATTGATTGGTTACAACCAGGGCGGACAGATGCGCGGCTACTTCAGCATAATCAAGGCAGAAAACAAATCGTCCCTGCAACTTTGTAAACTGCTCTGCAAATTCAATCTCGAGCTCCTGTGTGGAGGGTGTATACACAGAACTGACTCCTTCACTTTTTGGAAAAGGAAGAGGCGTTGACTGAGTCAACGCCTTCCTGATTTTCTTTAGTATATTTTCCTTTGAAGAGGATATGTTCATCACTTTGTTTTATTCATCATCACTATTCTGCTGCCCTTAAGTTGCAGGATGTACATTCGGATCGTAAGGCGGAACACCTTCACTGATCGCACCTGTTGGATGATGTTCAGATGAATCATCAACATCGATCGTTTTCCTTTCACCGAAAGGACGTTTACCGATCAGGCGCTCAACATCACTCTGGAACAATACTTCCTTATCGAGCAATGCTTCAGCAAGAATCTTCACCTGCTCACTTTTCTCTTCAAGAAGCGCTTTTGTTTTATCGTAAGCTGCATCAATGAGATGTCTTACTTCATCATCGATAAGCTTTGAAGTTTCTTCACTGTATGGTTTTGTGAATGAACCTTCCTGTGCAGGATCGTAGAAACTAACCTTTCCAACTTTTTCACTCATACCATATACAGTGATCATCGAGTAGGCTATTCTGGTGATCTGCTGGAGATCATTTTGTGCACCTGTTGAGATTTTCTTGAAGAAAATCTCTTCGCTTGCACGACCACCAAGTGTCATACAGATCTGCTCAATAAGCTGATCAGTGTTATAAAGATATTGTTCTTTCGGAGTGTATTGTGCATATCCAAGTGCAGCAGTACCGCGTGGAACGATAGTTACTTTAAGCAATGGGTAAGCGTGTTCAAGATACCATCCGCAGATCGCGTGACCCGCCTCATGATATGCAATGATCTTTTTCTCTTCAGGAGAAATGATCTTGTTCTTTTTCTCAAGACCGCCGATCACACGATCAACCGCATCCTGGAAATCTTCCATTTCAACATGCTCCTTGCCTTTACGTGCAGCGATCAGTGCAGCTTCGTTACAAACGTTAGCAATATCAGCACCCGCAAAGCCCGGAGTTTGTTCAGCAAGTTTATGGATATCAACTTTTGTAGAAATCTTGATTGGTTTCAGGTGAACCTTGAAGATGTGCTCACGACCTTTCAGATCTGGTTTGTCAATCGTGATCTGTCTGTCGAAACGACCTGGTCTCAGCAATGCTGTATCAAGTACATCCGGTCTG
>JBEVNF010000528.1:0-5651 GCA_040508255.1 Flavitalea sp. | reverse complement strand
GCCCCGATTGTGACGCTAAATAAACCGATAATGACGAAATTCAAACCTGGCCCTTGCGGATCGCAGAAGGAAGATCGCCGAAATGTTTTTTATAGGCCTGTGTGAAGTGGGTTGCCTCTGCAAACCCAAGACTGTAGCTGATCTGGCTGATCGACCAGTTGGAGTAAATGAGAAGCGCCTTTGCTTCCTGCATGATCCTTTCAGTGATAAGCTGCGTTGTTGTTTTACCGGTCTCGGTTTTCAAAACACGATTCAGATAATTTGTATGCACAGCAAGTTTGTCAGCAAACGCCTGTGGATTTCTGAAACTGATTTCCTGGTTGGGATGTAATAACGGAAACTGCGTAGAAAGAAGATTTTTAAAAGCGTCGGAAAGTTTTCTCGACGATGAATAGGTTTTTGCTTCAGGTTCCGGTGCGAGGCGAAGCGCATGATGAATGGTCTCCATGAGGTACAGAAACAACAATTCATATTTGTGCTGATAATCCGAAGCCTGTTCATCAAGCATTTTTTCAAAAGTGGATTCAAAAAACTTTGCCTGTGTGTTAGTCAACCTGAAAAATGATTGACCTTCTGCATTGAACACCTGCCAGTCGGCAGGTCTGCTATAAGTATGCATAGGAAGAAAATCATCCGTAAACATACAGGCATATCCACTGCAGGTTCCACCATTATGTACTTCCCAACGATAAGGGATATCACGATTGGTAAACACCAATACCCACTCATTGTTTGTAACGCGATGTGCGTTGTCAAGATAGTGATATGTTGTATCGCCGGAAATCAGCGAAATTTTGTAAAAATCTTTCCGGCTGTATTGGGCAGTGGCAGCAATACTTTCATGCGTCATATCCTCCAAACGCAATGCAGTAAAGTTGTCGCTGAAACTTTTATTATTGTCATGAGCCGGTTGAAGTGGCGTCGAAAAGTTTTTTATGGTGTATTGCGTGATCATTTCTGAACCAAAAATAACCACTGGGAGAAACAATTGTTCTCAGTTTTAAAAATCAATCGGGATTAATTTCGGCTTACTTTCTTCTTTCAGATGCTATTTCTTTGCGCAACTTTTTGCATCACCAATGTAAAGCCTTCCTTTTCAGCGTTTCTTAGAAGAAGATTACCATCGCTGTTCAAGGCCCAGGTATAGTTGATTGTTTTTGTTTCTCCTTCTTTTATAAACCTTATCTGGATCACTTTGTTTTCGCGGTTTGCTTTGTAAGTACCTGTTGCAAGCACCGATGCATCACCTTCCAGCATTGCATACTGACCATTTTTCAGAAAACAGTATTGCCAGCGACCAAACAACCCACGATACATTTCAATCATCTCGTCACCCGGATCATTTTCTATCGATGTATCTACATAAAGCGAGTCTGTTTTAAAATTTACATACATCATGTCATTCTGCAAACCAATCACCTTCCATTGTCCCACCAGTTTCGATTTCTGCTGGGAATAGCCGTTTAAACAACCTGCAACAAATACGAGCAATACAAGAACCTTTCGCATAAGAGTTTTTGAAATAGTCGTTAACAGGGCCTATACGGGAAACAGCAGAACGAAAATTCATTATTGTTTATCTTGTGCCCCTTGAAACGATTCTTCACACTTGTATTTGTTTTGCTTGTTGCAGCCACTGTAGCAAATGCACAATCCGTCAGAATTTGCTCCTGGAACCTGAGAGACTTCGGCAAATCAAAAGGCGATTCTATCCTGAACTTCATCGCAGATGTATTACGCGACTACGATGTGGTTGCATTGCAGGAAGTAGTAGCAGGTGATGGCGGCGCGAAAACAGTTGCTGCACTAAACGATGCATTGAACAGACGTGGTGCGAAATGGGATTATGTAGTGAGTGATCCAACCTATTCGAGTTCATATAAATCAGAACGCTATGCTTTTCTCTGGAAGAGTTCAAAGCTTAAACTTTCCGGCCGTCCCTGGCTCGAGCAACGTTATAAATCAGTGATAGATCGCGAGCCTTACTATGCAACATTTACATTCAATGCGAAACAATTCACGCTGGTTAATTTTCATGCTATCACAAAATCACGTCAGCCTGAAACAGAGGTAAAGTATTTTAAATTTCTTCCGGATCTGTATCCCAAACTGAATCTTTTATTTTGTGGAGATTTCAACCTCCCCCAAAGTCATTCGGTGTTTAACCCGTTAAAGTCGATGGGCTATCTGCCTGCTTTGGTAGGGCAGAGGACCAGTTTAAAGATGAAGATGCGAAAGCCTAAAAACAATAAACCAGTTTCGGTTGAAGACCGGTCGCTGGCCTCGGAATTTGATAACTTCTTTTATAAAGGCAAGTTGCTGCAGACCCTGAAAGCCGGTGTGGATAATTTTTACAAACGGTTCAATTATCTTGAGGCTGCCCGCCGGGTATCTGATCATTTGCCGATATTTATTGAAATGCGGATACTATAAATTATTTATATTCGGTTACGGTTTAGTTCCTTATATCCCCTCAGGTTTTCCTTCGTTAAACTTTAAACCCTTTTGTTATGCCAAATGAAACTGTATTGGTATCCCAGACCTCATTTGATAATTATTTTGATCAGTTGATGAATGAGTTTTCAATCAGCATGAATGCTTTTCAATTGCAGGATATATCAACTGCTGAGAAGGCTTCAATGAAAGCGAAGAATATCCAGAAGATGGTAGTGAACAAGTTTTCTGCGCCACAGTTTGGTGCTGTAAAGCTCATGGTAATGTATATCGAACTGTGTGAACGACTCATCCGATCCGGGTATTACACCGCTGAAGAGAAACATAAAAAATCACTGGAGGAAGCAGAGGCGGCATTAAAGATTTGTGATGAAATGTATACCATCCTTGGAAAGATTCCACGTGATGCGCCCGAGCTCTCAGATCTCACTATCATCATTGATGTATTTCCTTTCCTCTGCAAATATTTTGAACATACCTCAAGGGCGATGCTTGGAATCAAGAAGGTTGACCTTGAAAAGAGCGCTTTCAAATATGTGGACGAGGTCGCTGTTTACATGGAGTCTGCGACAGAATTCCGAAAGATCAACGATGTTCCATTCGGCAACGTTACACCCGATTTTGAAAATATGTTTGTAGCACTCGCAAGCATGTTAAACAAGCTCGCAGATATCTACGAAGGAAAGGCAGAACGCCTCGAAGAATCCCGCAAACGCATCCAGTTTCTCGCACCGATCGACACAAAAGTGTTCATCGTTCACGGACACAACGAAGTTGCATTGCGTGAGCTCGAACGTATCCTTGAATCATTCAAGCTCGATCCGATCGTTTTAAAAGATGAGACAGACAACGGCCGTACCATCATTGAAAAGTTTGAGCATTACGGCCGGCTTTGCGGATTTGCTTTTATCATTGTAACACCAGACGATTGGGTAGAAAACAAAAAGCAAAAGTATTTCCAGGCGCGCCCAAATGTTTTGTTTGAGCTTGGCTGGTTTTCCGGACGATACGGCCGCGACAAGGTTCGTGTACTTGTTCAGAAGGGTACACCGCTTCCTTCAGATCTCAACGGTCTTGTCACCATCGAGTTCAATGATAAGGTAGAAGAAGCCTATCGAAAGATCAGGGAAGATCTGCAAACCGCAGGCATTCCCGTGTCATAGACTCAATGCTTTAGCCTGGATTTCAATTCCTGATCATTTAATCCTAATTTAGAAGTCACAACCGATCCCGTCCCTCTGAAGCTTCAGGTTTAATTACAATCTCCTCATACTTACCTCTTGTATTCGTAACAGATCAATAACCTGAATGCCACTGTCATGTCACTACCCTTATCACATCGCAAATCTCTTCTGAAGTTTTCGTTAGTTGCGCTTACAATGCTGGCGATTGAATCAATAGAGGCACAGAACGTTCTTATCAAAGGCACGATCCGATGTCTCAACAAATCATCACAATCAACCCTGGGTGCTCAGAATGTAGTTGTACGTCCCGATTTCGATCCTTCAAAATCAGTAATGACCAGCACGCAACCTGCGGGATATTTCGAATTGAAAACAGGTGTTCCTTTTTCGAAGCTTGTCGACAAACAGGTGAGCGTTTATCTTGTTTCAAAATGCAATGATTGTAAACCGATCGTGCAACGTGTGTTTGTAAGCAAGCCATTGATCACCATTGCCAACTGGAAGCTGGATACATCCTGTAGTTATGTTGAGATGAGCGCTGCGAATGCGGATAAGATGCTGGCGGAGAGTAAGGGCGTGAAGGGTACGGATCTGGCCAAGGCATCGGCGGCATCAGCTGCGTTGGCAGCACCTTCGTTGTTGAACACGATAACGAATTCATTTTTTACATTGATCTCGCTTCCTGCCAGTGGCGACAGGGAAGCGATCAGTCTCCGTCCTTCTAAGATTGCCTACGGAGCGTCTGAATTCAGTTCTTACATGCATAACTCCGGAAATCCAGGGTTTAATTTCTCACAAGGAAGAGATGGATCGGAAGCGGTGTTCTCTAATATGGCAACTTTGGCTTCAAGGCAAAGCCGAAGCAACATCAGTTTATTTTCAAACTTCAGAAACAATATTAAAGCCGGTGGATATTACCAGATAAGTTCAAAAGTTGCGATCGGCGCAGGATTCAGGTGGTATGGACAGGATGAGTTCCGAACAGTTGGGTATAAACCAAATCCTGGTGGAGATCCCCTCGAGACCGACAGTGTGAACCTTAAATTGAATGAATATATTGTAAATCTATCCGCAGCTTATAAGGTTAGTGACAAGTTTGGAATAGGTCTTTCACTTAAACACGCTACTCAGAATTTTAGTCGTCCGATCAAAGTCTTTATCGAATCAGGCAAACCGTCGGTCTTTAAAAATGAGAATGAATCTAAAAACAGGATCGATGCCGATCTTTCTTTTTCGTATGCTGCTACCGAATCTTTAAATCTGGGCGCCACTATATTCAACGTTCTTGGTTCGGAATTTTACAGTGATGTATTTTTGCCTGGATCAACTGAAAGATCATACTACAAACAGAGAGCAGTTGGTATCGGAGCGATGTATAAACTTAATCGCCTGAATATTGGTACAGATCTGTTGTTGAATAAAGCAGGTTTGTATGACATCTCCCTCGGCGCAAACTATGTTCCATTCAATAACGCCTTGATATCCGGTGGATTTGCATTTGTACAAAAGAGTTTTTCATTGGCTTTCAGGATGAAATATTTTCGGATTGCTTATGTGAATGATAATAATTTCCTGGTGAACGAAAATAAAAAAGGAAAGTCAGGGATATTCAACGGAAGGCTGCACAGCGGCTTTATATTCGATTTCTAGCATTTTATTCGCAATTTTAAAAATTGCCATTTCTGGTGATATTTGTTTGTGTCACCAAATCTGTTTTTTTTAAGAACAACCAAAAAAATCTTCAAAAGTCTTTTTCTCAGGCAGGTCCTCCCAAACCCGCTATGGGAGCAACACCTGTACATTCTTTACTACATACCCCGCCAGCTTCACACCCTTATCAGAGTCGTGATGAACCACATGCGTGGTCCGAAGCACGATATCGTCACGGAGCCGATATTCGCGGTATTCTGATCTGTAGTTACCCACCTGCAACACAAAAGATCCATCACTGCGCGACAATGTAAAATATGGGGTTCCATCAATTGCTACCTGTGCATCGGCAACAGGCTGATT
>JBEVNF010000462.1:0-6439 GCA_040508255.1 Flavitalea sp. | reverse complement strand
GTCAGTTAAAAAAATATGCGCGTGTTCGATTTGATGGAAAGCAGCAGCAGACAATCAGTTTCACGCTTACAAAAGATGATCTGAAATTACTTGGCCCCGATATGAACTGGAAAACAGAGGCGGGTAAGTTTACGATCATGGTTGGTGGGTCTTCTGCAGATATTAAGCTGCAGGAAGTTGTAGAGTTAAAGAAGAATTATCAAAATTAAAATCAGAAATTTTTTTATGAGCAAGAGTATCATTTGAAACGAGTGCTGTCACTTATATCATACAGGTAAGCCGCAGCTTCCAGTTCCTCAACGCCCCCATACGGATCTGGAATCACATCAATCTGCTTTCCTATTTTGTTTAAATACTTCTTTATCCCATCCGGAAACGGTTGCTTCTTCGTCCACTGTGTATAAAAGAACCATACACGCGGTTTCCCTTTCAGTTTGTCAAGTTCGCGATAATAAGGATCGACAAAATCAAAGGTTCCGCTGACCTGGTAATCAGTAAACCCTTCACGCGGACCATAAAATCGCATTGCAAGTTTGGCCTTGTTATACACATAGATCACATCACCAGGCTTCATTTTGCTTTTCATTGCCTTTAAAACAAGTTGGGAAGGCTGCTCATGAAATGGAGGTCTCTCTGTTGGAGTAAAGATCATTACAAGTACGAAAGGGATGGGTAATGCGACAGCTATCACGCGCCACAAACGCGGGTCTACAAACTTGCGTAATGAGTGGGCGAGATATTGCATGCCGCCCAATCCAACTATAAGAAACGGCCAGGTTGCATAAATCGCAACACGACCTTCAAATGGAAGCGTTTTTGTAATTGCAAGAAGTAATGCTAGCACGAATGGTGACATTACTGCGAGCGTGCGGAAAAGGGTTACCCGTCCAAGGTAGATCAGTCCGGGGATCACAAACAAAAGTATACCTAATCCGATGCCCCTGATGGCAGGATACTCAAGATAGGTCCAGCTTGTAAGAAAGAAATTAAATTGCTCGAACACGGTACTAATGATCCATCCGATGAGATGCAGTGAGCCACGCATGGGCGCAAACCCTTCCGACCAATACCTTGTCATCGCATCCTGCACAGTATTGGTGATCACATGCATTGCATAGAGATAACCCAACACGCAACCAATGAACCAACCAATAATCACGATCAATATTGAGGATGTTGGTGATTCAAGCCTGTGATTGAGATGAGCAAAACCGCAAAGACCCATCAGCATCAGTCCAAGTGGTACTGCCGGTAAACTTGTTGTTATCAGTAAACAACCGGTGATTGCAAGAAATATCGCGTTTCTTGTCTTCATTTTTTCTTCAAGCAATCTGAATGATGTCAACACCATGAACAGGCAGATCGTCACATCGCCGGAGTAAGGCTTTCCTTCTCCTGAATAAAACAATTGTGAGCCACAGATCGCGAAAAAGAAAAATGCAACAAGCAGGTATATGTCTTTCAGGAATCTTTTTGCAATTGAATGAAACAAAGGCAGTGCAGCAAGAGAGAATAACCAGGGGAACAACCTGAATGCCTGATCAGAATCTCCAAGAATAGTAATTGCTAATTTCTCGAGCATAAGGAATCCCGGAGGCGCCACCTGGTTGAAGTCGAGTGGTTTTGTGGCAAGTTCAAAAAAACTTCTTGCCTGAACGTTCAGCGCATTTGTAAGTTCATCAAACCACAAAGAAGATCTTCCGGCAAACTGGATGGTACGAAGCAGGACACCAATTACATAGATCGCGATGATACTGATCCTGATCGTGCGCGGCTTTAAAACAGGCTCAGCGTGTCTCCCGTTACGGGGAGTGAATTTTTCAATTACGGGTGTTTCCAAGTTACTTTTTTTTCTTAGGCAATTTTGCAACAACGAGATCGTAAGAGGTCCTGATCCATTCGCGCAAAAGTTTCTCCGGCACGGAACCATCCATTTCAATCGTGTTCCAATGAATTTTACTCATGTGATAACCGGGTTGCACTGCGGGATATCTTTCACGAAGCTCCACTGCAATTTCCGGATCACACTTAATATTGATGCTGACGAAATTTTCTATATCGGTCAATGCAAACATCTTGCCCTTAACCTTATAAACAAGCGTATCAGGACCAAAAGGAAATTCTTCGGTAGTATCCGGAAACGAAAGACAATAAGCTCTGAATGTTTCAATATCCATAACCGGGCTGCAATTTAAGTTTACTACCTGAGTGGTTCAAAGAAAAAATGCTCAGGATCAATAGTTAACTGAATACATATATGGATGTTGCTAATGCATCAGATCTACGCCTTGTATTCAAAGTTTCGACATTGAATGTCGGGATTTTCGGGCTGTTAATGAAATGTTAGGGTGATGAAGGGTAGTATTTTGCGGAAAAACGGACTAATTTGAAACATTAAATGATTTTACATATATTGGAGATTTGAATACCAATACGTTAAGTAAATTCTTGAATGAACATTTTATCCACTTTTGCGAGAATTAATATTGGAAAGAAGCTTTTTGTATTTACTTGCGGGCTCAATCATTTCATTATGATCGCCAATACTACCAAACTAGTTATCTCAGATTATCTCGAGCTTTATCAATATCTGAGCGTTCTTACAGAAGAACAGATCACTAAATTAAGAAGAGTAGCAGTGGGTATACTTCCACTTACTTCTTTCAGTGATGACGAACTCCAGCAGCTGGTTACAAAACAGCAGGCTCAATTCAGATAAGAACTTGCCGGGTGCGGATTTGAGAATTGCACTGGGTTAAGCAAACGAAAAAAGGCATCCTGTAGAAACAGAACGCCGTAACGATTGCTAGCCATAAAGTGCAAATCTAAGCGTGCAATGTGACCTGAATATTAAGTAAGCACATGTCTAAGAAATGGATCAGTCGCGGCTTTAACATTATCTTCTTTGGAGTGCTGTTATTACTTGTGTTCAGTCCATCAGCAAAAGGCTGGCTACTTCGCCAGTTTGTGAACATTGGCTTGTTCAATGCTGATGCTGATAACACAGATGTGACGCTTCATACAGCAGTTGATCTGGGTATCAGCGACGCTTCAGGTACGTTATTTCGCACATCCTCTTTAAAAGGTAAGACTGTATTCATCAATATCTGGGCAAGCTGGTGTCCGCCATGTCGTGCTGAAATGAGATCGCTTGATGAACTCAGAAGATCCTTTACAGAAAATAAGGACGTGGTATTTATTTTTGTGAATGAAGATGACGATAAACAAAAGGCAATAAGGTATCTGAAAGATTCGGATCTTGATATTGCTTTGTATTCATTCAGCGAAAAGGCTCCTTCCAACATCTATTCCGGAACCTTACCTACAACCATTGTTATCGATAATAAGGGTGAGCTGGCGTATAAACATGATGGGCTGGCCAACTACAATACTGACTCCTTCCGAAAATTCCTCTCGGGGTTATAGAACGCATTTTTCCGAATTGTAAATATTTTTCCGGCTACAGTAATTGAATATGTATGTAACCGGGTTAAAGGTAACAATGCGGATTTGAACAAGAATCTCATCAACATTTTCTCTGACAGCACATTTGCCGTTCAACAGTACAACATCCTGTTTCCGGTTTTTTTACGCCTTACCCAAACTTTGTCTAGCTTTATAGAAACCTGCCATATTATCCATGAATAAAAAATTCTCCTCCATAGCAGAGCTTATGGTCTGTCTCGAACAAACCATAGGCAGCGATGATGATATCCCCGACCATACCCTGATTTGTGATGGCTTCCTGATGTCGCCCGGAACAGCCAAAGGTATTCATGCGTTGAAAGTGCATCTTCGGGATGAGATCATTGTGAAAGACAGAAGTACGCCAGCCAGATCAAAGAAAGCAGGGTACAATGTTTTATTTGAAGGAAAATCGGAACAGGCCAAAACACTTACGGCTAAGTTGCTCGCAAACCAGTCAGGACTTAATGTTCAGAAAATCGACCTGTCGGCCGTAGTGTCAAAATACATTGGTGAAACTGAAAAAAATCTTGAATCCGTTTTTACGGAAGCCATTAAAAACAGTTCCATTCTCTTTTTTGATGAAGCCGATGCACTGTTTGGAAAAAGAACTGATATCAGGGATGCACACGACAAATACGCAAACGCAGAATTGCTGGACTTGATTGACACTGTGCCGTTACTGAAAATCTTTTCAGCAAAGTCAAAAAGCAATCTGGATGAGGCATTCCTCCGAAGGATCAGGAGCGTGATAAATTTTCCAAGACCGGATGACCGCGACTAAGGTCATTTCATAGCCTGCATTACCATCTTCGCAATTACAGCATACCCTTTGTCTGAAGGATGTAATCCGTCATAAGTCATATTAACTGCACCTGCAGGATAAGGATAGTCATCTTTCTCAGGATCAAAAGGAACATTAACGAACGAAGGATAGCGGTAATCCTTATACGCACCTGTTGAAGGATCTTTCAACCGCTTAAAGTTGATCATGTTCTGCTGTGTGATACCGCTTTTATTATAAAGATCCACAAGTTTAAATTTTTCGGAATTCGCAATTGCAGCAATAGCTGCTGCAACATCTTTCAGCGATTGGTTATTTTTTTCTTTATACGATCCAAATGCATTGTTCTTGTAGTTGTTGATGTAAACAAAATCTGAACGCTGAAGTGGTGTGATGAGAATGATCTTTGCAGATGGGTTCAGCCTTTTAAGTTTATCTATGATTATTCTGAATGATCCCGAAATAGTACTGTTACCATTGTTGTTTTTGTAGTCTTCCAATGTTCCGATGGGTCTTCCCTGCCACCAGTCGTTTGTACCAAGAAATATGCTGTACACATCTGCCGGAACAATTCCAAGCTCTTCTATTTTATCTGCAATACCGCCGGAGGTCCAGCCATTATGCCCCTGGTTTATAAACGCGAGACCTGGTGTTTTTTCTTTTACCAAGGTCATATAGCCTTTAGTAACGCGGTTTCCCGTTTCATCCTGGTGATCATTGAGATAAGTTATTGAATCTCCGATGGCAACCCAGGTTTTTTGCTTTTGGGTGAAGCCGAAGGTGATCATCACGATGATCAACAGCGATAGTGATTTTTTTATTGGCATGCAGGTAGCGTGTTTTGACCCTGAAGTTAGGGGAAAATAGGGAAGTGGTTTCTTTGGGGGAATCGATGATTGGTTTAAGTTCGAAACCGCCACCGTCACGCCTCCTCCGTCACGCCTGCGGGATTGTACCTCCCTGGTGAGCAGGTTTTTTTTAGAAGTCGACTAATTTAATAGACTAAATCCCTATATTTGATCCCTGATTGTTTCCTTTGAATATGAATTGATGTATTCATTACTTGAAACGTACTGCCTGCGTACAGTTGACAGGTGCTAATCAACTTTCAAAATGACAAACCATTACAACCAGCCGGTTCTGTTTAAAACAGGAAGGCATTCACTGATCAGTCAGCTTTCACATTTTTCGTTCGTTCCCTGTTGTTGTTGATCCTTAGCTGACAACAAACCATTTTCTATTTGCTGTATGCGTGAAATCGCATGCACAGGCATCTTATTTCCCTGACCGAACCGCGGTTACCCGCAATCATTAACATTTAACTACCAATGAAGAATTTTTTTCTCCTGGGACTGGTATTGCTGTTTCAATACATCACTGCTACTGCGCAGGATGCAGCAGGTAATATCACGTTTTCCGGGAAAGTAATCGAAGGAAAAACAAAGACAGCGCTACAGGGCGCTACAGTTCATATTCAGGGAACCACGCACGAAGTGCTGACTGATAAAAAAGGCGGCTTCAGTTTTCTTACCGGGCAAAGATTTCCGGTTACATTGCTTGTAAGTTTTGTTGGATACAAGTCCAAAGAGTTTATTGTAAGCAATTCTGATCCGGTCACTGTTGCGCTGGATGATAGCGCATCTCAATTAAATGATGTTGTAGTTGTAGGTTATGGAACCTCAACAAAGAAGAATCTGATCGGCTCCGTATCAAAAGTAAATCCTGCTGAAACAAAGAATATATCTGCAGGTAGTTTTGATGCTCAGTTGCAGGGTAAGGTACCCGGTGTGCAGATCTCCAGTAATACAGGTGTTCCCGGTGAAGCTGTGAACATTCGCGTACGTGGTGCCACATCCATCAATGCAGACAATGATCCATTGTATGTAATAGATGGTGTGTTTATCAATAACAGTAGTCTTCAGACAATAAGCACTGGTGGTAAAGCCTCTTCACCACTTGCTGATATCAATCCTGCAGATATAGAGAGTATTGAAGTATTAAAAGATGCTGAGGCAACAGCTCTTTACGGTTCACGCGGTGCTAACGGTGTTGTGATCGTGACTACCAAGCGTGGAAATTTCAATCAGAAACCAAAAGTTTCATTGAATGTGTTACAGGGAGCCGCTAAAGCTCCGAAGCTTTGGGATCTTACTACCGGTTCCGAACATGCTACGCTTGTAAATGAATGGT
>JBEVNF010000054.1:0-5482 GCA_040508255.1 Flavitalea sp. | reverse complement strand
ATCCAGACGGGTATTGCAACCTCACTTGGCGCCTTGGCTGTGAGCATCGCAGACAACCCGGGACCCATACATCATCGCCGTAACGGGATGATCGCTTCAGGAATTCTGTCGTTTGCAGTAGCCCTGATCAGCGGTTATACGTCAGAGGTAGACTGGCTGTTTTTCTTCTTCCTGCCCTTATTCTGTTTTCTGTTTTCAATGATCGGTGTTTATGGAACAAGAGCTACGGCTGTGGGACTCGCAGCCCTGCTGGTGCTTGTACTCCAGACTCAACATCATTACGAGGGTAAAGCCATCCTCTATAATTCTCTTTATTTACTCGCAGGTTCAGCCTGGTATATCGCGCTGAGCATCGGTCTTTATACAATACGTCCATACAAGCTTGCCCAACAGGCAATGGGCGAGTATATCATGTCTTCCGCAGCTTATCTCCGCGCAAAGGCCAGGTTTTATGTTGAAGGGATAAATGAAGAGGAGAGCTTTGAGGATCTTGTGCAAACACAGATCAATGTGCAGGAAAAACAAAACCTTATCGCAGAACTGCTTTTTAAAACGCGTGGTATAGTAAAGGAATCAACGAATACCAGCCGTATACTCATGATGGTATTTCTTGATGTGAGTGATCTGTTTGAAAGGGCAATGACAGCGCATCAGAATTATCAGAAACTGCATGACTACTTCAAATCATCAGGGATCATGAGCGGGTACCGCGCACTGATCATGTCACTGGCAAATGAACTTGATGAAATTGGTATTGCTTTAAAAAGCGGCCGCAAATCAAAATATACAGAGTCGATTGATTCAAGACTCATCAAACAAAGAGAACATCTGCAGGAACTCCGCCTCGCAGAGATGAATGCAACAAATATCGATGGCTTTATAAGTCTGCGACACATACTCGACAGCATTGAAGACATTGCTTCACGCATACGCATACTTCATCAGTACACATCTTATGATGAAAAAATAAAACGCAAGGAACCAGGATCACCGGATCCTGAAGATTTTGTTACCCATCAGCATATTGATCAGAAAATCTTCTGGGATAATTTTTCATTCCGCTCGAATATATTCAGACACTCGATCCGCATCGCACTTGCAGCACTAAGCGCTTATACGGTTGGTTTATTTTTTCCTTTGGGTCATAGCTACTGGATACTTCTTACAGTGATTGTCATCCTGAAACCTGCTTACAGTCTCACGAAAAAAAGAAATTTTGAAAGACTTGCCGGCACTGTGATCGGTGCGGGCCTGGGTGCAGTGTTGTTGTTTTTTGTGAAGAACAACACAGCTATTCTTATCCTGATGGCGATCGCTATGGCGGGTGCTTACAGTTTTATCAGGCGTCAGTATTTTGTTGCAATGACGTTGATGACTCTATACCTCTTGCTGATGTTTCATCTGCTTGATCCGAATGATTTTACTGCGATCCTTAAAGACAGGATCATTGATACCGCGATAGGTTCCGCACTGGCATTCACTTTCAGCTATCTCCTTTCACCCATCTGGGAGCATGAACAGATCGATGATTATATGGCCCGTGTTGTGCAGGACAACCAGGAATATTATGAATCAGTAGCAACTGTTTTCACCGGCACTCCGCCGAACAATGCTTTCACTGATGTAAAAAGAAAAGACAGCTGGGTTTCGATGGCCAACCTGTCTGATGCATTTCACCGTATGTTATCAGAACCCCGCAGCAAACAGAAAAACATCCGGCATATACATCAGTTTGTAGTTTCGAATCACATGCTTGCTTCGCATATTGCTACGCTGGCGTATTATGCAGACGATCTTGAACCGGAGTTTATCAGTGCTGACTACAACCCTGTAATTGCAGCAAGCAATATTTCATTAAAACATGCAGCTGCAACGTTCAGCGGAGAAACAGGGTCAGACGATGCGCCTGCAGACAACACCCAGGTGAGTCTGCTGGATAAAAGGGTAAACGCATTGATGCTTCAGCGACAACAGGAATTGGAACAGGGACAGTTCGAAACGTCAACGCGCAGAACATTGTCTGAATTTAAGTCGATCACCGACCAGTTTTATTTCATCTATAAAACGGCGAATGATATCGATAAAATCAGCCGAAGGATCAAAACTGTGGATTTGGTTTGATGAGAAAAATGTATATTTAAAACTCTCTTCAAAAAATCTCTAACGAGTGAAACTACTGCTTCCGGTTCTAATCCTGCTATGTGGGAACAAATTGCTTGCACAACCAACAGCACCTGCTGCTGAAAATGTTGTGGTTCATGCCGACAGTGCTGTAAACGCATACTATAAATTCACATCCCCCAGAGCGAGGCTCTATAACGGAAGAGAATTTATAAGATACTCACCCAAACTCGAAGGACAACCATTTTATTCTGATGATGAATTGCATCGAGGTACCGTGATCTACGACGGCATGAAGTACGATAGTGTAAACATGCAGTATGACCTGGTACGGGACAACCTGGTGATCCAGCATTTTGATATTTATTTCAAACTTGTACTGGTACCTGAAAAACTTACTGAGTTCAGCTATATAGGCCATCATTTCAAACGCCTGGTAAAAGACTCAGTTAACAAACTTCCGGTAGCAACAGGCATCTATGATTTTCTTCATGAAGGAAAGATCACGCTGTTTGCAAAAAGAACCAAGCGCATTGAAGAAACGGTTACTGATGTGATTGTACAACGGGTTACCGAAAAGAATTTTTACTACATCATTAAAGATGATGTTTACTATCCTGTAAAAAGTTACAAAGGTTTACTGGCTGTTTTAAAAGACAGATCAAGAGAAATAAGACAGGAACTCCGCAGGCAAAAGATCAAATTCCGCAAAGACCGTGAAGGTGCTATTATAAAAGCAGTTGAATTTTACGACATACCAAAAAACTAATATGACCAGGCAATTTCTGCTGATCGGGCTATTATGTTCTTTATCAGTTTTTGGATTTTCCCAGAATACGCTCCCACGTATTTCAGTGAAGGTTGAAGGAGCGGATATTGAAACATTTGTAGCTTCACTTGAGAAAGAATCAAAGTACTATTTCTATTACGACAAGATTCAGTTTGACAGCATCCGGTTCAATGTAAATGCAGAAAGTCTTGCATTGGATAAGGTGCTTGATCTTGCATTTGCAAACACCGAGTTCCGCTATTCGGTTATACCTGGCGAAACCTACATACTGCTTACAAAGTCTGTAAAGATCAATACTGAGCTTCCAGGCGATTTTTTTGTACGTGGGGCAAGAGACACATCAAAGCTTGCTTTGCCGGAGTATGGCGACAGAAAAGAGATCAAGATCGATGCCTCTATTGAGAACAAGGTCTTCAACATTGGTATCAAAACAAACGCCGGAACCGGTGGCAAAGCAATACTTGCCGGTTACATAAGAGATGCAAAAACAGGTGAACCTATTCCGGGTGTTTCTATCTTTACCGGCTCGGGCTCAATAGGTACCCTTACCGATCAATATGGCTACTACTCACTCAATCTTCCAAAAGGACGACATATAATCAATGTACAGGCACTCGGCATGAAGGACACAAAACGCCAGTTGATCATGTTCAGCGATGGAAAGTTTGACATTGCAATGGAGGAGCGGATCGTTTCACTCAAGGAAGTGATTGTATCAGCACAGAAACTAAACAATATCCGCAGCCCGCAGATGGGTATGGACAGATTGAATATCAAAACCATCAAACAGGTTCCTGCATTGTTTGGTGAATCAGATATCCTCCGTGTGATCCTTACATTGCCGGGCGTGAAAACAGCGGGTGAAGCAAGCACAGGGTTCAACGTTCGTGGTGGTTCAACAGATCAGAATCTGATCCTGTTCAATGACGCCACTATCTACAACCCCTCACACTTCTTTGGATTCTTTTCTGCTTTCAACCCGGATGTTGTAAAAGATGTTGAGCTCTACAAAAGTACTGTACCTGCCAAGTATGGCGGGCGCCTGAGTTCAGTACTTGATATCAGCAGCCGCGAAGGAAATAAAAAGAAGATCACAGGTTCTGCCGGTCTTGGGATCGTTACAAGCCGCTTCAATATTGAAGGACCATTGATCAAGGATAAAACATCATTTATTCTGGGTGCTCGTGCTACCTATGCAAACTGGCTGCTGAACCTGCTTCCGCAGGAATACAAAAACAGCAAGGCCGGCTTCTATGATGGTAATCTTCAGATAAGTCATCAGTTCAGCCAGAAAAGCAGTTTGTATTTAAACGGATATTACAGCAGAGATAGATTCAGCCTTAATAGTGATACGACATTTGGTTACAGTAACAGGAACTTCTCAGTCAAGTTCAAACATGCGTTCAATAATAAGTGGAGTTCTTCAATAGTGGCCGGCTATGATGGCTATGAATATAAGATAGCAAGTGAAAAAGATAAGATCAATGCCCATGAACTGAAATTTGATATTCAGCAATTGAATTTCAAAGCTGACTTCACTCATTATCTGAATGCAAATCATACCATTGAATTCGGAGCAAGTACCATAAACTACAAATTGAACCCCGGTTCATACCAGCCGAAAAATCCTGAATCACTCATTGTCCCTGATGTACTACAGTCGGAACATGCCCAGGAGTCAGCACTCTATCTTTCAGATAAATGGAATGTTACACCCGACCTCTCGATCCAGGCAGGGGTACGTTATTCACTATTTAATTTTCTTGGTCCAAAAGACATAAACAGCTATGCTCCGGGCCTGCCCAAAACAGAAGACAATATCACGGGCAGTACAAGTTATGCGGGCGGAAAGAACATAAAAACTTACCAGGGGCCAGAATACAGGCTTGGTATCAGATACAGCCTCACACAAAGTTTTTCTATCAAAGCTGGTTATAATTCATCACGCCAGTATATTCACATGCTTTCCAATACCACAGCAATATCGCCTACCGATATATGGAAGTTGAGCGATCCGAATATACGCCCTCAATATGGTGACCAGGTTTCACTTGGTTTTTATAAGAACTTCAAGAATAATACAATCGAAACTTCACTTGAGGTTTATTACAAACGTATCAAAGACTACCTGGATTATAAGAGCGGTGCAGAGCTGGTCATGAATCACACCATCGAAACAGACGTGATCAATACCAAGGGTAAAGCTTATGGTATAGAGATGATGGTAAAAAAACCAACTGGCAAACTCAATGGATGGGTCAGCTATACCTATTCACGCATCCTCTTAAAAATGGATGATCCGAACGCGGGCGAGGTCATTAATGGCGGCAAATTTTATCCTGCCAACTACGACAAACCACATGATCTTACCGTTGTAAGTAATTACAGGTTTACGCACAGGTTCAGTGTTTCGCTGACAGCAAGTTATAGTACAGGTCGCCCTATCACGGTGCCTATCGGAAGGTATTATTATGGCGGCTCACAACGAGCCATGTTTGCGGATCGAAACTCAGAACGCATTCCTGATTATTTCAGAACAGATATTTCTATGAACCTTGATGGCAATCACAA
>JBEVNF010000434.1:0-3108 GCA_040508255.1 Flavitalea sp. | reverse complement strand
AAAAGAGAAATGGTAAGAGCGTTTAAGATCTGAACACTCTTACCATAAAATATATTAAAGACTATAACTGACGCCTCCATCCTTCTCATCCTTGATTGCAATACCCAACTCCTGAAGTTGATTGCGGATCTTATCAGATGTAGCGTAATCTTTTTTTGATTTGGCGTCCTTGCGGATCTCGATCAACAGTTCTACAACACCGCTTAAACGTCCGCTGTTGTTTCCTGTTTCATCTTTAAGACCGAAAATGTTTTCAAGATAATCGGTAAAGTATTTCTGAAGCCTGCTCAATGTTGGGGCAGATAACATCGGAAGATGTTTGTCTTTTATTCCATTGATCACGCGAAGCAGATCAAACATGTTGGCAAGTACTTTAGACGTATGGAAGTCGTCGCTCATGAACTCGTCCATTTCTGAAAGCAGGCGGTTTACCTCTTCATCATTTTCTGTTGCTTCTGATCCTGTTGCTTCAAACTTTTTAAGAACTTCGTAAGCCTCCCACATTCTTTTGAAACCTTTCTCGGCAGATTGCAAAGCTTCATTGCTGAAGTCGAGCGTACTGCGATAATGTGTCTGCAGCATAAAGAAACGTACGGTCATTGGCGTATATGCACGCTCAAGTAAAGGATGATCTCCTGTAAACAACTGGTGTGGAAGGAAACCGTTTCCGGAACTCTTGCTCATACGCGCGCCATTTACTGTAAGCATATTTGTATGCAACCAGTAATTGACCGGGCTCACATGATAGCAAGCCTGCGACTGCGCTATTTCGTTTGTATGGTGCGTTGCAGCGAGGTCCATACCTCCGCCATGTATATCGAATTGCTGACCGAGATATTTTTCACTCATTGCAGAACACTCTATGTGCCAACCCGGGAAACCCATGCCCCAGGGAGATGGCCATTGCATAAGATGTTCTGGTTTTGCCCTGATCCATAATGCAAAATCAAGACGACCACGTTTTTCATCCTGGCCACCAAGTTCACGCGTTCCTTCAAGAAGATCTTCCAGTTTCCTGTTTGTGAGAATGCCGTAAGGTTTCTCTTTATCATACTTCTGAACATCAAAATAAACGGTACCATCAACCTCATATGCATAACCATTTGAAATGATCTTTTGAACCATCTCAATCTGTTCTGATATATGTCCTGTTGCAGTTGGTTCGATAGTGGGCGGCATGTTGTTGAACAGCCTCATTACATCGTGAAAACCAAGTGTATATTTTTGGACGATCTCCATTGGTTCAAGCTTCTCAAGTCTTGCTTTTTTGGAGAACTTGTCATCGCCTTCATCACGATCACCTTCAAGGTGGCCAGCGTCGGTTATGTTGCGTACATAACGAACCTTGTAGCCAAGATGAAGCAGGTAACGGTAGATAATGTCAAATGAAATAAAAGTTCGGCAGTTGCCAAGATGCACGTCGCTGTAAACGGTAGGGCCGCAAACGTACATGCCGATGTATCCGGGTGTAACGGGTTTGAATATTTCCTTCTTCCTGCTCAGTGAATTATATAACTGAAGATCACTCATGTTTACAAATTTAGCTGACTCAGCTCAAAGATCACTAGTTGTGCAGCCTCAAATCTGCAATAATCGGGTAGTGGTCGGAGTACGGAAGCACATCCCTTTTATACTGTAGTATCTCGTATTGTTTGTCAGCGAATATATAGTCAATTCTAAGAGTTGGTGAAATATGTGAGAACGTTCTGCTCAGTGCCCATCCTTTTTCAACAAAAGCATCCTGCCTGTTCTGGCTGAGCCTGAAGTAAGTATAGGAGTTCGGGATGTCATTGAAGTCGCCCGAGATCACCTCCGGGTGCGGACTTGCATCAAGTGCGGCGGCTACTTTATCAGCCTGCTGACTGCGGAACTCGTATGCTCTTTTAAGCTTTTTCACGATCGATTTACCCGAAGTGAAAAGACTGTCTCTTACTCCTCTCGCCGAAGACAGTTGACCATATTCTTCCCGTGCGATCATATTTGACTGAAGATGCGTGGTGAAAACGCGGATGGGTTTTCTGTTAACAAGAATATCTGCTGCAACAAGACTTTCAGCGGTCATTTTTGCCGCTTCCCCCGGATATCTTATACGGAAGCTATCGGTGATCGGAAAACGGGAGAATATAGCTACACCTGAAGTATAACGCCCACGCCACAACGAATAATCTTCACTATAGAAATAATATGGATAGCCCATATCCCTGAGTAATTCAAAGATCGAAATATGCTTTGTCATACCAGGATTGTCACTTATAAATTCCTGCATGCAAAGAATGTCTGCATCCTGCTTTTTGATATAATCCAATATCTGGCGACGCACCAGGAGACCATTTTTAGGACCATCCCAGAAACCAAACTGGTGAACGTTCCATGATAAAAGTCTGATAGTTGAATCAGGCTTTTCTGTTTTAAAGTCTGAAGTAAAATTGGTTCCGAAAAGTACCCTGATATTAGAATATCCCAGGATCAGTACAAGGATTGAAAGAAACGCCCATTTCGACCTGACGATTGCCCAGCCGATAACGAAAATCACATGGGCGAGTACCATGAATGGAAACGGTAGTCCCATCAACGCTACAAACCACCATTCACCTGGATTGATATACCAGTTTAGGCAGGTGATCAGGAAAGCGATTGCCGCGAGAACATTAAGAACAATAAAACTTCGTTGGGTAAACTTTGCTAAAAAAGACATAGGTTGAAATTAAGCGTCATCATCGGCAGCTCGTTTCAGAATATCTTTTTCTTCGTCTGTGAGATATCGGTATCCCTGTTGATTGATTTTGTCAAGAATATCGTCGATGCGTTTCTGGGTGATGTTTGGTATTTTCTTAAAAGGTTCAGCTCCTTTTGTGGAGTAGTGGAAATCACGTTTCGCTGTTTTCTTCCAGTTGTTTTTATCGGGATTGAAAAGATTCATGATCCAGTTGAAAAACCAATTGATTGGTCTGCCAATATCGTTCCCTTTTTGCATTTGCTTTGTAAAGATGAAGCCAATTATGGCGCCACCGATATGTGCGATATGACCACCGGTATTGTTTCCGGGTACCATTGCAATGTCAAGTATCACATATATCACGGTAAGTACCCAGATCGGACTTCCGCCAT
>JBEVNF010000420.1:0-9520 GCA_040508255.1 Flavitalea sp. | reverse complement strand
GTCGATACTATAGAAGGACCAGTGATGGTGATTGCCGGCCCGGGCACCGGGAAGACCCAGATCCTGAGTGCGCGAATCGGTAAGATCATGCTGGAAACGGATACAAATCCCGACAATATTCTTTGTCTTACCTATACTGAAGCCGGGGTTGTGGCTATGCGCCGCCGCCTGCTCCAGTTTATTGGTCCCGACGCCTACAGGGTGCGGATCTATACTTTCCACGCATTTTGTAATGATGTGATCCAGGATAATCTCTCCTATTTCGAGAAAAATTCAATGGATCCGATCTCTGACCTTGAACGCATCGCTCTCTTCAAAGAACTCATCGATTCGTTCCCAAAGAATCATCCGTTGAAAAGATATCGTGGTGATGTTTATTATGAGATCAGCAATCTCCAGTCGTTGTTCAGCACAATGAAAAGGGAAGGTTTCACTGCAAATTTTATTAAACAAAAGATTGATGAATATCTCGCCGACCTGCCAAACAGACCCGAGTATATTTATAAGCGTGCATATAAAGAGTTCAAAGCCGGTGATCTGAAGCAAAAAGACATAGATGAACAAAAGGAGCGCATGGATAAATTGCGCGCGGCGGTTGAAGAGTTCGACAGGTTCCAGAAAATGATGCGTGACCGCAGCCGTTATGATTTTGATGACATGATCAACTGGGTGATCAAAGCTTTCTCAGAAAATGAAAACCTACTGAGAAGATACCAGGAGCAGTTTCTTTATATACTTGTTGACGAATACCAGGATACCAGCGGAACGCAGAATATGCTCGTCAAGATGCTGATCAACTACTGGGATAATCCGAATGTATTTGTAGTTGGAGATGATGATCAGAGTATCTATCGTTTCCAGGGTGCAAACGTTGGTAACATGCTTGATTTTGTGGAAGACTACAGCTCGCAATTACAGAAGGTTGTACTTGTAAATAATTATCGTTCTGTTCAGCCGATTCTTGATGTTTCAAAATCGCTGATCGACAGAAATAACGGAAGACTGATCAGCCGCATGCCCGGGCTGACAAAAGATCTAAGATCATCAAATGCAAAACTGCAGGCATTATCACATATGCCAACCATCAGCGAGTATCACTCGCAGCATGATGAAATGATCGATATTACCATGCAGATTGAAAAGCTGCTCAGCACCGGTGTTGAAGCCGGAAGGATCGGTATTATTTTTAAAGAAAACAAATACGGAGAAGAGCTTACACAATATTTCAAGCTGAGGAACATTCCTGTGTACAGCAAACGTGATGTAAATATTCTTGAGATCCCGGTTGTAAAAAAAATATTGCTCATCTTCGGATACCTCGTTTCTGAACATGATACACCCTATGGTGGTGATGAGATGTTATTTGAGATCCTGCATTTTGACTGGTTCAAAATTGCCCCGATCGAGGTTGCAAAACTCACCATGATAGTTGCCGACAATAAGTTTGGTGAAAAGAAGACATCTTTACGCAAGCTTTTACATGAGCGCGCCACAAATCCACCGGTTGATCTTTTTGACAAGGGCTTACCTGAGAATCTGAAAACAGCAAGTCGTTTGATTGAGGACCTGATAGGCGCAGTACCTAATCTCACACTGCAATCGTTACTTGAAAAGATCATCCGCGAAGGTGGTGTGTTGAAAAACATCATGGAGGATAAAGACAAGCTTTGGTTGTTGCAGGTACTCACCTCATTGTTTGACTTTGTAAAAGAAGAAACAAGACGTAATCCACAACTTGACCTGGAGGGACTTGTCGGCATTTTTGACCTGATGAAGTCAGAAGACATAGCCTTACCACTTGTAAAGATCAGCGGCAGTGATAAAGGTGTAAACCTGATGACGGCGCATGGTTCAAAGGGCCTTGAATTTTTACATGTGTTCGTGGTAGGATGTAATGCTGCTTATTGGGAGAAAAAAAGAAAGCCTGGTAGTGGATACAGTTTCCCGGACAATCTTGTTTCAAAAGGTGAAGATGCCGAGGATAGTGAAGAGCTTCGCAGGTTGTTTTATGTAGCACTGACGAGGGCGGAGCAATTCCTGCATCTTTCGTACAGTCGTTACCGTAATGATGCCCGTGAAATAGAACCATCTATGTTTATTGCTGAGTTACAGGAAAAAAATGAAATGCCGACAACACAGGTTTTTGTAGAACCGGATACAGTCGCTGTATTCCAGGCTCTTGCATTAACAGGAGAAGTAAAACCTGAGATCGCACATATTGAAAAAGATTTTATCAATGTGGTGCTCGACAGGTTTGTGATGAATGTAACGGCATTGAACAATTATCTGAAATGCCCGCTTGAGTTTTATTTCAAGAACCTTATCCGAATCCCGTCTCCAAAAAATGAGAACACAGAATTTGGTTCGGCCGCTCACCATGCAATTCAATTATTGTTTGATAAAATGAAGGCCAATGGTGATAAGTTTCCTTCGCGTGTTGAGTTTATTGAAGATTTCCAGAGATACATGCAAAGGCATCGCGAAAGTTTTACAAAGGAACAGTTTGCACGAAGAATGGAATATGGTGTTGAGGTGCTTGCCAATTACTATGATAAATACATCGGTCAGTGGAGCAAGACGGTCCTTGCAGAGTTGAACATTAAAAATGTAAGCGTTGAAAATGTACCACTGAAAGGCAAGCTTGACAAACTCGAGTTTGATGGAAAGTCGGTAAATGTGGTGGATTACAAAACCGGCGACGTAGCGAATGCAATCAAAAAGTTAAAAGGCCCGGCAGGTGATGATCTGACTGGCGGCGACTATTGGCGCCAGGCTGTCTTCTATAAAATCCTTGTAGATAATTACGGGAATAAAGATTGGCGGGTAGTAAGCACGGAGTTTGACTTTATTGAACCGGACAAAAAGAAGCAGTATCAGAAAAAGAAGGTGGTAATCAACCCGGAGGACATCGGCATCGTAACCAGACAGATCACAGAAACCTGGCAAAAGATCCAGGATCATGATTTTTACACCGGCTGCGGAAAAGAGGATTGCCATTGGTGCGAGTTTGTGAAGTCGAATAAGCTGGCAGCTCTCCCGGAGGAAGAGGAGGCATAAACTTTTGCAAAACCTAACCCAAAAATCTCCCAATCTCACTATGTTTGCAACCGCATGAAACAGAGCTTTCTATTATTTGTAGTTGTATCCCTTTTTGTGTTCACAGGAATGATCGGAGGAAGCGGCTGCGCAAACATAATTGCCCCTACGGGTGGGCCGAGAGATTCCCTACCTCCCATCCCGGTTTCGAAAAACCCTTTGGATTCAAGCGTGAATTTCAAAGGCAAAAAGATCACGCTGAGCTTCAACGAATACGTACAACTTGATAATATCCAGGAGAATCTGCTGGTTTCGCCCTTCCCGAAGATCACCCCAACTGTTGAAAGCAAATTGCGCACGGTAACAATCACCCTTCGTGATACGGCCGAGCTCAATACCACCTATTCCCTCAATTTTGGCAACGCGATCAAAGACGTGAACGAGGGCAACCCGGTAAAAAACTTTACCTACATTTTCAGTACCGGGCCAAAACTGGATAGTCTCACTATCGGTGGCAAGGTAATAAACGCCGAAACCGGTAAGGCCGACAGTACCCTGATCGTGGTCCTGCACAGGAATTTTGCTGATTCTGCCTTGAAAGAACGGCCGCGATACGTTACAAAACTTGACAACAAAGGAGCATTCAAATTCAAAAACCTCCCTGCCGAAGAATACGCGATCTATGCGTTCAAGGATGAAGGTGGTGCGAGAAGATATACATCGCCCACACAGCTTTTTGCCTTCTCCAATGAAACCGTAGCCAGCGCAAACCCGCCAAAGGACCTTGTACTGTATGCATACCTTGAACCAGACACTGCCACAGCGCGACCCACAAAAAAAGTGGCACCCGCAGCCAAACCGGCGCTAAAGGGAAATGCTGCGATCGCAGACAGGCTGTTACGTTTCCAGTTTTCTGCGGCTAATGGTCCCTTAGGATTGCTCCCATCGGATACCCTGCATATGACTTTCCCGCAGGATCCGCTCAAAGAATTTGATTCAACGAAGATCCGGTTGTTCAATGAGCAGTTTGAACCCATAACCAATTTCAGAACTGTTCTTGACACCAGCAATAAAAAGCTGACTTTCTTCTACCCATGGAAAGAAAGTTCAGCTTACAACATAATAATTGAAAAGGAATTCGCGACTGATACATCGGGTCGCCAGATTCCAAGATCAGATACCCTGAGCTTTGCTACAAAAAAGGAAACAGATTATGGCCTGGTGAGGCTTCGTTTTCCAACCATTGATCTCACAAGAAATCCCGTTCTGCTTTTTGTACAAAATGATGGCGTGGTTTACAGCTACGTGTTTGGTCAGACCAAAGAGTTCCGCGCACGTTTGTTCAACCCGGGTGAATACGAATTGCGTATTCTTTATGATGAGAACAAGAATGGCAAATGGGATCCGGGTGATTTCTTCAATACCAAAAAACAGCCTGAAAAGGTTACGCCGATCACACGAAAAGCAAATATCCGCGCCAATATCGACAACGATATTGATATAGAATTGTAGGCTTCGGTTATCTTTGCGGGATGCAATTCTCTTCCGCTCTTCTTGAAAATGCTGTTAACGAATTTGCGAAGCTTCCGGGCATCGGGAAAAAGACTGCATTAAGACTTGTGCTACATCTTTTGAAACAGGACGAAGGCATGGTCAGTGCTTTTGGTGAAACAATTATCAGGATGCGCAACGAGATCAGATTCTGTCAACGCTGTCATAATGTAGCCGATTCAGATACCTGTATCATCTGCGCAAACCCTCTCCGGAAACAGGAACTCATTTGTGTGGTTGAGAATATCCGCGATGTGATCGCAATTGAAAGTACCCAGCAATTCAGCGGCCTGTATCATGTACTTGGCGGTATCATCAGCCCGCTTGATGGTGTTGGTCCGGATCAGCTTAATATCGAGTCGCTGGTAGCCAGGGTGCAGAAAGAAGAAACGCAAGAAATCATCTTTGCCCTCAACCCAAACATCCAGGGTGATACCACCATCTATTATGTCCAGAAAAAACTCGCTCCCCTCGGCGTTAAGGTAACTACAATAGCCCGGGGAATATCCTTTGGCGGCGAGCTGGAGTATGCAGATGAAATGACCCTCGCCAGATCTATCACCAACAGGCTCCCGGTAGAGAATTATGTAAGTAAATAGGGTTAATTTTCGTACATTTGCACCCTGTTTACGGGCGGATTTTGTTTATTGTTCGGCCCGTGATTCACGCCAAAGGCCTGAACAATTGAACTAATAAACGCCAGGAAAACACCTCCCGCATTTGTTTCCCCAACGTTTATCACTTCAGTGCAGACCATCCTGTCACGCAAAAATGTAGTGAGCATGAAAGACATCAGAAAAGAACTTGAAAAACGTATACTGGTAATCGATGGTGCAATGGGTACCATGATCCAGAGATATAAACTGAGCGAAGAAGATTATCGTGGCGAGCGGTTCAAAGACTGGCACACCGATGTAAAAGGCAACAACGATCTTCTAAGCATTACCCAACCCGGTATTATAGAAGAAATTCATAAGCAATACCTTGAAGCAGGCGCTGATATTCTTGAAACGAATACTTTCAGCAGCACCACCATTGCCCAGGGCGACTACGATATGCAATCGATAGCCTATGACATGAATGTTGCATCTGCACGTGTTGCAAGAAAGGCCGCCGATGAGTACACTGCGATGAACCCTGACAAACCTCGTTTTGTAGCGGGTGCAATCGGTCCGCTTAACAAAACACTCAGCCTTTCACCAGATGTAAACAACCCCGGTTTCCGTGCAGTTACATTTGATGAAGTAGCAAGTGCCTATACAGAGCAGATCAGGGGGCTTGTAGAAGGTGGCGTTGACCTTTTACTGATCGAAACCATCTTTGATACATTGAACGCCAAAGGTGCGATCTATGCAGCGAAGAATTTCTTCCGTGAAAACAACCTGCCCGAACTGCCGATCATGATCAGCGGTACTATCACAGATGCTTCAGGAAGAACATTGAGTGGTCAGACACTCGAAGCATTCTATGTTTCAGTTATGCATGCACGTCCGTTGAGCGTTGGTCTCAACTGCGCCCTCGGAGCTTCTGAAATGCGTCCGCACATTGCTGAACTCAGCAGCATAGCTTCCTGCTATGTATCAGCATATCCAAATGCAGGTTTACCAAATGCAATGGGCGAGTACGACGAAGAGCCACATGAAACAGCTCACTTCCTTGAAGACTGGGCAAAAGAAGGATTTGTAAACATAGTTGGTGGTTGCTGCGGCACCACACCGGATCATATAAAACACATTGCAGACAATGTGAAGAAGATCACGCCAAGAACCCTCCCGGTACTGGAATCAACACTTGCGTAATCGAACCTTATCAGAAAAAACAAACATGTCGACAGTTATCAAGCCATATCTAAGACTTTCGGGTCTTGAACCTTTAATCGTAAGACCAGAAACAAATTTTGTAAACGTTGGTGAACGTACAAATGTAACCGGCTCCAAAAAGTTTGCAAGACTTATCCGTGAGAACAAGTACGAGGAAGCTTTAAGCGTTGCCCGCCAGCAGGTGGAAAACGGTGCGATGGTACTTGATGTGAATATGGATGATGCACTGCTTGAAGGCGTGCAGGCTATGACCACATTTCTGAATCTGGTTCAGAGCGAACCCGATATAGCCAAGATCCCGATCATGATCGACTCTTCAAAGTTCTCGATCATAGAAGCTGGTCTTAAATGTGTTCAGGGGCGCTGTATCGTGAACTCGATCTCGATGAAGGAAGGTGAAGAGAAGTTCATTGAACAGGCCTTCATCTGTAAAAGCTTCGGTGCTGCAGTGATCGTGATGGCTTTTGATGAAAAGGGCCAGGCGGATACAAAGGACCGTAAGGTTGAGATCTGTCATCGCGCATACAAGATCCTTGTTGATAAAGTTGGATACGATCCGCAGGATATCATCTTCGATCCGAACATATTTGCAGTTGCAACAGGTATCGAAGAACATAACAACTATGCAGTCGACTTTATCGAAGCAACAGCAGAGATCAGGAGACTGATGCCACTTACACATATCAGTGGTGGTGTAAGTAATATCTCATTTTCTTTTCGTGGTAATGAGCATGTGCGCGAAGCGATGCACTCAGTGTTTCTTTATTATGCCATCAAGGCTGGTATGGATATGGGGATCGTGAACGCCGGCCAGATGGTAGTTTACGATGAGATTGAACCAAAGCTGCGTGAGTTGTGTGAAGACGTACTGCTTAACCGCAACAACGATGATAACAGTGCAACTGAAAAGCTGATCCAGTTTGCTGAAACAGTAAAAGCAAAAGGTAAGGTTGAAGTAAAAGATGAAGCCTGGAGAAACAATGATGTGGAAGAACGACTTAAACATGCTCTTGTAAATGGTATCACAGACTACATAGATGCCGATACAGAAGAAGCAAGAAATAAATATCCAAAGCCGCTTGATGTGATCGAAGGTCCGTTGATGGCCGGAATGAATGTAGTTGGTGATCTGTTTGGTAGTGGTAAGATGTTTCTTCCACAGGTCGTAAAGAGCGCGCGGGTGATGAAGAAATCAGTTGCTGTTCTTACCCCATATATTGAGCTGGAGAAAGAAGAACGTCGCAAGGCGCATGAAGCTGCGGGTACAGTTGGTGAAAAAAACACCGGGGCTGCCAAGGTATTGTTGGCAACCGTTAAAGGCGATGTACATGATATCGGCAAAAACATTGTTGGTGTTGTGCTTGGCTGTAACGGCTATGATATCATTGATCTTGGTGTGATGGTTCCGACTGAGAAAATCCTGGAAACAGCGAAAAAGGAAAATGTAGATATCATTGGATTGAGCGGCCTTATTACTCCCTCACTTGATGAGATGGTGAACGTGGCCCGTGAGATGAAGCGTAAAGAATTTGACGTTCCTTTACTGATCGGTGGTGCTACTACTTCAAGAATGCATACTGCAGTTAAGATCGCACCAGAATATGATCTTGGTGTGGTACACGTACTTGATGCTTCAAGAAGCGTGACGGTTGTAGGTACACTGCTTAACCGTGAAAATAAAGTTGACTTCCTGAGTAAACTGACAACTGAATACACCAAACTGAAAGATGATTTTGGTAACAAAAAATCAGTAAAGCAGTACCTGAGCCTCGGTGACGCGCAGAAAAACAAAACAAAGATTGACTGGGCAAACTTCAACCCGGTTAAACCCAAATATCATGGTGTAAAGGTATTCGATAACCATGACCTTGATGAGATCAGCAAGTTTATTGACTGGCAACCATTCTTTATTGCCTGGGAGTTACACGGCAAATTTCCTGCGATCCTCACTGATAAAGTTGTAGGAGCAGAAGCAACGAAGCTTTTTGAAGATGCGCAGAAGTTGCTCAAAACGATCATTGATGAAAAATGGCTGCAGGCAAGAGGGGTGATTGGTTTCTGGGAAGCAAACTCTGATGATAAGGATACGATCCATCTGAAAAATGGTGAAGAGATTGTTCATCTTCAATCTCTCCGTCAACAGATCAAGAAAGCTGCTGATCAGCCTAATCTTTCGTTGACCGATTTCATTGCACCTGAATCTTCAGGCAAAAAAGATCATCTTGGAGCATTCGCCGTTTCAATTCATGGCATTGATACACATATCAAAAACTTCGAGGCACAGCATGATGATTACAACAAGATCATTCTGCAGGCACTGGCTGACCGTTTTGCTGAGGCCTTTGCCGAGTTACTGCACCTTAAGGTGAGAACTGAAGAATGGGGTTATGTGGCAGAGGAGCATCTTTCCAATGATCAGTTGATCAAAGAAGAATACATGGGCATCAGACCTGCACCGGGTTATCCTGCCTGTCCGGATCATACTGAAAAGTATAAACTTTTTGACCTGCTGAAGGCAGAAGAAAATGCAGGCATCATGTTAACGGAGTCGCTGGCAATGTATCCGGCTTCATCTGTTTGCGGATGGTACTTTGCACATCCCGAAAGCAAATACTTTGGGGTAGGTAAGATCGAAAAGGACCAGGTTGTCGATTATGCATCAAGAAAAGAAATGAGTCTTGATGAGGTTGAACGCTGGCTCAGCCCCATACTCGAATACAAATAAAAGTTTTCCCCTCCTCCGCGCAGCGGAAGGAGGGGTGTCTTCCGCCTCGGAAAGTAACCAACGGAAGCAGCGTCTCCACCGCCGCGGCGGAAGTCGGGGTGGTTACCTCTTCTCCATCATCCACCACTTCTTCCTCCTCGGCACCACCTTATAGTTTGCAGTGATATAAGCCATAATATGCTCCATCGCTTCATCGATACTATCAGTTACCAATACCAGCTTCATATCCTCCTCAGAGATCGTTCCCTCCTTTACCAGGTAGTTACAATAATCTATCAAACCCTTATGATATTCCACACCAAATAAAACAATCGGAAATTGCTTGATCGATTTTGTCTGCAATAGTGTAAGTGTTTCAAAAAACTCATCCAGCGTTCCAAATCCACCC
>JBEVNF010000409.1:0-3246 GCA_040508255.1 Flavitalea sp. | reverse complement strand
ATCATACAGCCAGACTGTGTGTGGAGGGGATCTGTTTTGCCGCCTCTTTTGCGAGCGAAAACGAGCCAACTTATTATCTCCACCATGATGTTGCGAAGCAAAATCAGCGGCAAAACAGATTCCCTCCACACAGCGTATCTTTGCGCCGATTTGAACAAGATGAACATAATTTCCCGCAAGAAGATCAAAGAAGAAAATCAAGGCATCGCAACAATACTGGCTTTTGCATTGATTCCCCTGTCAGGCTTTGCCACCGATATTTATATTCCGTCTATGCCCTCGATGGAAAACGTGTTGAATGTTACAAGTCTCCAGGTTCAGCTTACCTTAAGTATGTTCCTGATCAGCTATGGTATATCCCAATTGTTTATAGGAACTGTTGTTGATAGTTACGGCAGATACAACATAGGACTTCTATCGCTTCTTCTCTTTGCGGTTTCCTGCATTGCTATCGCTGCCACTCAAAATATCTACCTGATCTATCTCATGCGAATTGTGCAAGGGTTAACGGTTGCAGGTATCGTAGTTGCCAAGAGAGCATATTTCGTTGATGTATATAGTGGCGATAAACTCAAGCACTATCTCAGCATATTCACTATCATCTGGTCAACCGGACCCATCATCGCTCCATTCATCGGAGGTTATCTGCAGAAGTTCTTTGGCTGGCAATCCAACTTCTATTTTCTGGCAGGGTTTGCTATCGTGATCCTTGTGTTTGAGATGATCTTCAGTGGCGAAACACATCGTAATCCTTCTCCTTTCAGGATCAAAACTATCGCAAGGGTTTACAAAAAGATGATTTCAACTACAAGCTTTTCTCTTGGTTTATTAATGCTTGCCTTCGCGTATTCGATGGTGATGCTTTATAACATGAAGGGATCGTTTATCATTGAGCATGAGTATAAGATGAGCCCTATCGTATCAGGATATTGCTCTCTCCTGTTGGGATTTGCATGGATGATCGGAGGCTTCATTGGAAAAGCAACGATCAATCGCCCATTTTATAGCAGGATGTTGACGAATGTTTTTGCCCAGTTGATAGTCGCTGTTTTGATGGTGATTGTTTCCATCTATCTCAGTAACATCTACACATTATTGGCATTTGCTTTCCTGATCCATGTTGGTGCCGGCTATACTTACAATAACTACTTCTCTTACAGCCTTACCAGATTCCCGGAAAATGCAGGTATAGCCGGTGGACTCACGGGTGGCTCAGTGTATATATTCGTTTCCCTGCTCACTTATGTAGTCATCGGCATACTACCCGGCAAAGATCAGTTGAATCTGAGCTGGGGTTATGGATTGTTCGTGATCGCTTCGTTTGTTCTGATGCTGCTGTTACAAAGAAAATTCGGTTTGAAACAAATCCCCGCAAAAATCTGATTTTCCTCAATTTGGCTACAAACTACCTTAGTACCGCTACAATACAGGAGCTGTTACTTCGCAACTTTGTGTAACATAAAAACACAAAATAATGCAGACAGAAAAACAAAAAGTAGCGCTCGTAACCGGTGCCAATACCGGTGTGGGTTTTCAGATCGCAAAGGCTTTGACATCAAATAACTATATCGTATTCATAGGCGCGCGCAATGCAGACAAGGGCAAAACAGCAGCTTCAGAACTTGGAAAAAATGCACACGCAATTGTACTTGATGTTACGGACAGGGCGACCATTGATAAGGCAGCAGAGCAAATTCAGGGTGAATATGGGAAACTGGATCTGCTTGTAAACAATGCAGGGATTTCGAACACTGCAGCTCCGGGTACCTCCCTGGAGGAGGTAATGGCTGCACAAACAATCAGCGGCGTTAACGTTGATGAAATGCGTGCAGTCTGGGAAACAAATGTTTTCGGGGTGGTGTCTGTTACGCAGGCTTTTCTGCCATTACTGAAAAAAGCAGATGCGCCGAGGATCGTAAATGTTTCCAGCGGTCTTGGTTCACTAACGATGAACATGAACCCGGATAATCCTTTTCGCCAACATTACAGCCTCGTTTATGGCGCTTCAAAAGCTGCTATGAATGCAGTTACTGTTGCACTGGCGATTGAGCTTGAAAAAACTAATATCAGGATCAACGCGGTGAGTCCCGGCTTCACAGCTACTGCCTTAAATAACTTCCAGGGAACGGACTCTGTGGAAGAAGGCTCAAAAGAACCGGTCAGGGTGGCGCTTGATGAAAGTGGTGTTACCGGTCAATTTACCGGTCCCGGCCAGACAATTTACCCTTGGTAATAAGTTGCTAACTAAAATAAACCTATGACCATTCTGCCATAGGTTTATTTTAAATTTATACTATGAAAAAAGAGGAGCAGTTGATCCGCTACAGTTCAATATCTGAGATCCATAAGGCGTTTTGCATGCCAAAGCCACAGCATCCATTGATCAGTCTTAGCTATTTTGATTCGGAACATCCAATGAACCCAAACAATGTACCCGGTTATGATGTGCTGAGTTTTTATAAGATCAAATTTTTGCTGGAGGGTACAGGCAGACTGAAATATGGACAGCACTATTATGATTTCGATGATGGCGGCATGATGTTCCTTCAGCCGAATCAACTTGTAGGTCCATCGACAAGCACCGGGGGCAAAAGGTTTTATATCCTGTTACTTCATCCTGACTTCATACAGGGTTATCCGCTTGCTCAAAAAATCAAAAGCTTCAATTATTTCTCCTATTCGGTCAATGAGGCGCTTCATCTTTCGGAAGAGGAGAAAAAAACAATTCTGCCTGTTTATCAAATCCTCGAAAACGAATTGAAAGGCAGAATCGATGAATTTACGCAGGAGGTTATCATTGCGCAGCTTGAATTACTATTCAGTTATGTGAACCGTTTTTATAAACGCCAGTTCATCACCCGGAAACACGACAACCAGGATATACTTCAGAATGCTGAATCGATCATGGACGACTATTTCAAAAACGAGCTCCCGCTGAACCTTGGGCTACCGACAGTTCAATATATTGCCGGCAAGTTGAATATTTCCGCAGGTTATCTTAGTGATATGCTGCGTTCGTTGATTGGAAAAAGCGCTAAGCAGTACATACATGACAAGCTGATTGAGAAGGCAAAAGAGAAGCTTTCTATAACAAATCATTCTGTTGCTGAGATTGCTTATGAGCTGGGGTTTGAGCACTCGCAATCATTCAGTAAGTTGTTCAAACAGAAGACTAATGAAAGTCCGGGCGAGTTCAGGGCAAAATTCAACTAGTCGTGAATCCCAAAATGGTTCACTGCATCTTTT
>JBEVNF010000370.1:0-5030 GCA_040508255.1 Flavitalea sp. | reverse complement strand
CACATCACTACTTCGTCTACCCATCCACGATAGTATCCGGCAACAGCTCCGAGAAACACACCGATGCTCAAAGAAATTATCACGGTGATCAAACCCACCGCAAGACTCACCCTGACACCAATGAGCAGGCGACTCAGGATATCACGTCCGTATTTATCAGTTCCCAGGTGAAAACGAATGGTTTCAACTTTGTAGCCTCTGACGGTCGCGTTCTGAAGCGAATCCAGGGCAGCCAACGAAAAAGTTTTTCGTTCTTCAACACCTTCATCAACAAACTGCATTACAACAAGACTATCACCGGAAACTGAAGCACTGTTGATAGGTGTATAGTCATAAACATCGACACCTCCTGAAACGACCTTCGAAAAAAATGAGGGTTGTGTTTGTTGTCTCAACGAAGGTGTTTTGAGGAATTGCATCGTGAAGCCGGGCTTTTGTCCACCTATCTCGACGATCATGCGATTTGCGTTGGAGGAATTATCCGGCGCGATCAGGTATCCCAGCAGGCCGATCAGAACAGCGATAACGATGATCACTATCCCGATCACTGCGCCTTTGTTGCGCCTTAGACGCATCCAAATGCTACGTTCCCTGGATCCTTTTGCCATTGTTCACTATTTTTCTTCCCTTCCATTCATACGATCCAAATTTGCCGAGCCAGCCGGCAACAATGGTATATAAAATATGAAAAGGCTGCATTAGCGGAAAGTACTTCATCAGGCGCTGCTGACCAAAAAACATTGCGATGTTGTTTACAAACGGAAACTCTATCAACACCTTTGCTGTAAGCGACAACAGGAAGAACAGGAAGAAATTCAGCTTCCAGAATGAAGCAATGGCAACAACAAGAAACGAAACGTTCAATGCATACACCAGCAACAGCACACGATAAATCCGTTTGTCATCATAATGCACAGCTTTGCTTGACCAACGAATGCGCTGATGCAAAAACTCTTTCCAGCTTTTCGCCGGCTCTGTTGTAACAATTGCTCCCCGGTTTTTCAGATAGTAAACATTATCGGGATGACGCAGATAGATCTTATACATCAGCATCATGTCATCACCACTTGGTATATGATCAATGCCTTCAAATCCATTTACTTCCTGGAAAGCTTTTTTCGAATAGGCAAGATTAGCACCATTACACATCGTATGAAACTTCCTGAACACGGAAGCACCGGTTATGCCCTGCAGCGTTATAAAATCAAGATTCTGAAATACAGACAGAAAGCTATTCTTTGATTTGAATACAACGGGTGCAGCAATAAATGCGGCATCTCTCGTTTCATAACAATCTACAAGTTCTGTAAGCCAGGAATGTCCGAAAGTGCAGTCGGCATCGGTTGTCACTATCATTTCACCGCCGGCATTTTCAATCGCTTTGCTGATCGCAAGTTTTTTGAACGAACCATTCGCGTTTGCGGTATCGATCAGTTCGGAAAGCCTCAGTACTTTGAAATAGCCTGGTTCGGTATGTTCAGTCAATAACCGGTAAGTGTCGTCAGTAGAATGATCATCTATCATAATGATCTCCGTATTCGAACGCGGGTAATCCTGTTGATGTAATGATGCGACAAGTGATGCAATGTTTGTTGATTCGTTTCTTAACGAAATGATCACAGAAACCTTTGTTGACCGGCTTCCTGTTAGTTTCAATTCAGGAATTCCAGACCATGAACCATGATAGTAGTTTATCAGCCATGCATACGCGATCAGCATAGCAATAAATATGAAGTAAAAAACAATCATGGTAAATCTTGATTTTGAACTGCGAGTGCTCCAATCAGAATCTCCGCAAGATAAATCCTGTTCTTCGGGTGAAATACCTGGTGACCACAGGGCATTTCAAAAACATGACATCCATCACCGGTTTTCCTACAAAAACTATAGCCAGTAACCGGGCGGGCAATACGATCATAGGATCCATAGACCAGTATGGTAGTCGTGCCGGATCCCTTAATCTGTTTTCTCAATCTTGAGGGAGCCACTGACAATTTTCTTGTTGCCATCCATCTCTCATATAATAGCATCCTGCCAGACTCTTCCTGCAAGTAATACAAACTAAATTTTGAAATGCCTGGACTCAGGACTTTCAATTTTTTGCCCAGTCGTATCAGTGACAATAACCAGGAAGCGTGGGCTACACTAAATCTGAATACACTGCGCCCAACAGATGTCCGGGTCAAAAATCTATACCAATTGTAATTGTTCAGTCCGTCCGGGGCAAACAACAAAAGCTTATCAACTGCCTGGGGCCGCTGGCTGAATAACGAAAGCGCAATTCTGGCTCCGAGACTAAAACCCGAAAGAACACAATGATCCTTTTGTTTTCCATGCTTTTCACAGATCATTTCAATAATTTCCCAGAAGCTTTCAGCATCGAGGTCTTTTGCTTCGTTCCATTCTGTTTTTCCATGACCCGGCAAATCGAATGATATCACCGAATAGTGACCCGGGACCAGTCCCGCCAGCAATTCATAACTTCCCCCGTGTTCATCATACCCGTGAAAGCAGATCATCACTTTCCGCCCCAGATCGGCGAACAGGTAATGAAACGTAGAAGATTGATATTGTGCGAACTGTGATAACATCTGCGCACGCAATCTAAGATTTGCAGCCAACATTCAAATAAAATTGGCAAAATCTGCATTGGATTTCACGAAGATTTTAGTTAAGTTTGGATAGTTGTATAAACAACTATATGCCAAACAACCATTTTAAAAAAGGAGAGCTCTACAGTTTTATAACCGGCATCGCTTCGATCGCAATCGCACGCAGGTTACAGAAAAAATTCAATTCTGCCGGACTGAATCTCACCATTGAACAATGGAGCGTACTCTATCATTTATGGAAGAAGGATGGCATCAGTCAGCAGGAATTATGCAATGCAAGTTTCAGGGACAAACCAAGTATTACACGACTGGTTGATAATCTTGAGAAACTGGATCTTGTGAAGCGGGTTCCTTCAGATTCAGACAGGCGCATCAATCTCATCTATCTCACAAAGCAATCACAGATGTTACAGGAAGAAAGTATGGGGCTGGCAGAAGACACACTGAATGAAGCTTTGACCGGCGTACCTCCTGAACAGATAGAAACCTGTAAAGAAGTTCTGAAGATCGTTTACGACAATCTCAAATAATAGCTAACAAAAAATCTTGCATATATGAGTACTACCGCACAGAACAAAACCTTGCTGAAAGGCGGCGAATGGCTGATCCGCGAAAGCGAGCCCGCCGATACCTACATCTCTGAAGAGTATAATGAAGAGCAACAGATGGTGAAGGACATGTGTCGCTCATTCCTTGATACCGAAGTGATGCCGGTGATTGACCGCATCGATAAACTTGAACCTGGGTTAATGCCATCATTGCTCGTTAAAGCCGGTGACCAGGGACTTCTTGGCATCAGTATCCCTGAAGAATTTGGTGGTCTTGGGAAAGATTTTATCACTTCCACACTTGTTAATGAAGGTCTGGGTGGTGGTTATTCATTTTCAGTTGCTGTTGCAGCGCACACAGGTATCGGAACCCTGCCCATTCTTTATTTTGGTACAGATGAGCAGAAACAGAAATACATTCCAAAGCTCACAACAGGCGAATGGAAAGGTGCTTATGGTTTAACTGAACCTAACAGTGGCAGTGATGCCCTCGGTGCAAAAACAACAGCAACATTATCTGCAGATGGAAAACATTATTTACTGAATGGTCAGAAATGTTGGATCACCAATGGTGGTTTTGCAGATGTGTACACGGTGTTTGCAAAGATCGATGGAGATAAGTTTACAGCCTTTATCGTTGAACGAGGTTTTGAAGGTTTTACACAGGGTCCTGAAGAACATAAGATGGGAATCAAGGGATCATCAACTGTTCAGCTTTATTTCCAGGATGCAAAAGTGCCCGTTGAAAATGTGTTGGGAGAGATAGGCAAAGGACATGTGATCGCTTTCAACATTCTCAATATCGGTCGTCTGAAACTGTGTGCTGCTGCGCTTGGTGCTTCAAAGCGTGTGGCGACCAACAGTATTAAATACGCGAACACAAGAGAACAATTCAAACTTCCCATTTCAAAATTCGGAGCCATAAAAAGTAAGATCGCAGACATGGCCATCAAGATCTGGGTTTGTGAAAGTGGCTTGTACCGCACTGCAAAATGGATCGATGATAAGGAAGCAGAGATGCTTGGGGGTGGAAAACCTTTTAATGAAGCCTTACTTGGTGCAGCTGAAGAGTATGCAATCGAGTGTGCAATGCTGAAAGTATTTGGCAGCGAGACGCTTGATTTTGTTGTAGATGAAGGTGTGCAGATACATGGTGGTAATGGATACAGTGATGAGTACCTGATCTCCAAAGCATTCCGCGATAGCCGTATCAACAGGATCTTCGAAGGAACAAATGAGATCAACAGATTGCTTACGGTAGATATGGTATTGAAACGGGCAATGAAAGGAAGACTTAACGTTATGGAGCCGGCAATGGCTGTTGCAAAGGAACTGATGAGCATTCCTGATTTCAACAATGATGATGACGCACCTTTTGCAAAAGAGAGAAAGCTGATCATTAATTTTAAGAAAGCAATCCTTATGACCGCCGGTGCTGCGGTTCAGAAACTGATGATGAAACTCGAAAGAGAGCAGGAAGTGTTGATGCATATAGCTGATATGGCCATCGATACTTACCATGCAGAAAGCGCATTGCTGCGTTTAATAAAACTGGTTGAACAAAAAGGTGAGGCCGCGTGCAGCCATCAGATCGATATCGTTCAGACCTTCCTTTATGACAGTGCGGATAATATCAACAAGTACGGCAAGGATGCGATCAACTCATTTGCCGAAGGTGATGAACAACGAATGATGTTGCTCGGAATAAAAAGATTTACAAAAGCAGAAGCATATAATTCGAAAGAGGCGAGAAGAAGGATCTCCGCTAAGCTGATTGCGGATGATGGTATTGTTCTATAATATTAAACGGGCTGAGCAACTTTTTTACTCAGCCCGTTTAATATTACTTCAATTCCGCGGCCGCAGCCTT
>JBEVNF010000366.1:0-4290 GCA_040508255.1 Flavitalea sp. | reverse complement strand
CATATCGCAGGAAATTCTTAATTGAAAGCGGATGTTTTTTAATTCCAAAAGCAAACTGATCCACCAGTTCATCAATATTCACCACGATAGAAGTAAAACCTCCGCCGGTAGCAGACTGACGATAGGCAGCATAGTCCTGTACAGGATTATTGCCGGTACTGCCATTGAAAAGCTGCGGGTGAGAAATGATAATATAGTTACCCTGGTTTGCCGCCTGGGAATAATTTACAAAAGTTTTTGACTGAATGCCTCCAACTGTTTTCACATTGGATGCATCCAGAGAAGCAAGGATATATTTGCAGGCAACCAGCGAAGTTGGTAGCGCAAATCTTACTTTTCCAGCGACTGCTATATTCCCGATAAATCGTTGACCAGTGGTCAGATTTAACAGAACAGGGGCACCGGAACCTGTGTTGAAGTTTGAAATTTCAAGTTTGTAACCACCGGATCTTGCAGGAAGTTCGAACCCGAAATTCGCGGCACCACCAAAATCATAATTCCTCGGATAAATGATCTCGAAATATGATCCAACCAACCGGTCAGTAGATATTGCTGATGTATTGGAAAACGTAACGTTCGCTGTTCCACCGGCTATGAGGCTTGTTGGAATTGCAACTGTTGAATTAATATCGTTAAAAAAATCCATCACAGTATCCTTTATGACCGTACTGTTAAGACTTATACGAAGAGTTCTCGAATTCAGCGCATTTCCTGCTGCACCAAACCTGAGGTAGGATGTTGGAACGCCGGAATTTACCTGCAGCCCTGTTAAGGTCGACAAAAGTGGCGAAGAAGGATATATATCCCTTGTTGACCAGAACTCACCTTTGTCATAACTCGAGGAATAAACATATTCACCGACTACTGCGGCAAATCCCGGGTTGATCTGTTCACGGAAATAGTATCCTGCGGTATACATGAAACTGGTTTCAACCGGCAGTGCGCTCGCGTCAGGATCGTTTGTGATTGTTGTATATTTTGCTCCGGACCCGGTATTGTTCACACTAAGAAAATAAGCCGCTGTATCTGTAAGTAAACTGATCTTGTCGGAATGCTGATAAGCAGGAAGGCGATATAATCCTTTGTCTACGCTGCCATCATTTGCGGATGCCCAGAATTCAAGGTAGCCGTTAGCGGGCAGGGTACCAGAGGCGATGGAAGCATAAAAAGGTATTTTTCTTCCATTGTTCCATAGTTCAAAATATTCCACCGAAGTACCACCTATACCCGCGTTATCAAGCACTGATTTAGGAATACGGTAAAGTCCCGCTGATCCAACCTTGAATTTATAATAGGTTTGATCGAAACGGATCCACTCATTATTATACTGCTGAGCAACGGCTGTGAATCCGCAGAACATCAACAATAAAGTGAGTATTTTTTTCATAAACTGGTCTTTGACTGTCTTCATGGATAGGGATAATTATTTGCTTTGTTTTTTCTTCAGATCAAGTTTCAAAGAAAAAACATGGGTAAATAACGGGTTCGATTGATTGGCCAGGTTTGTGAACGCATAATCAATAGCCACATTTGAAATTCTGAAACCTGCGCCTACACCTGGCTGATAGATCCAGACCTTCTTTGTGTTTGTGATATCTGCATCATCAAGTGCCTGCTGAAAATTATTGATACCTGCACGAACAAATATGATCTTCTTCCAGCTTGCTTCCAGGCCGATCTTTGGATCAGCACTGATTGTGTTTCCTGAAAGCACCGTATTTCTGCGACCATCAAAGTTCAGATCCACATTCACTTCAGCAAGAAGACTTAGTCTATTGTTGATAGGAAAATCATAAGCACCACCAATGATCAGTTTCGGAGCTGTAAGCTCAGTAGACTTAACAGGGATATCGTTCTGCGTTACATAAAACACTTCACGCATTTTATCATTGAGGCTGAAAGACCAGGCATTGAATGTTGTTGTAACATCACGTGCCATCACAGCGAGTTTCCAGCGTTTGTCAACAAGCTGAAGGCCTGCATCAAATCCAAAACCCCAGGCAGAAGCAAAATCTCCCGCTGTGCGATGGATCACTTTTGCATTGAGACCCATATTGAGTTTGCGGTCGCCACCAAGACTTTTCTGCTGCGCCATCGAAAGCATAAATGCGTAATCGGCAGATGAGAAGGTCTGCACGTTTGCGAAATTGATGGTTCCGTCAGGTTCAACAAGAAAGATGGTGTTTGGGATGTCATCTACTGCAAAACGAAGCAGTGTGAGACCAATTACACGTTTATTGTCTTTAAGGGGAAGAGTCACGTTTGCGTAATCGTACTTACCAATACCGGCGAAGTATTCGGCATGCATCAGGTTAACCTGTGGATGCTCTTTTACGTTCACGAGGCCGGCCGGGTTCCAGTAACCTGAAGTACCGTCTTCAACAGATGCGATCTGCGCCCCGGCCATTGAAAGCCCGCGGGCACCTGCCCCGATATTCAGAAATTCATTTGAATACTTCCGGAATTGGGAATAACCCAGCTGGCACGATAGCAGCGCTGCCGAAAGCATTAACAGGGAAAAGGTTTTTTTCATCGAACCCGGATTTCTAGATAAGCAATTAATTAAAAAGGATACAATCAACAGTACGCTCAAAAAGAGTACAATGGCAAACGAAACACAAATGAAATTATTGCATATTTCGGCTAAACTTCATGTATTCCTTACATTTGCATAATTCATTGATACACTTAAGTTACGGATGTGTAATCGATGAAAAACGCATCTCATTTTTATTTACAAAATACAGTTTTCCAGTTAGGGAGGAATTGTGTCGCAGCTCAGGCGCGGCAGGTTTTTATACGGCCGGAGTATAGAAGCAGGTCTAATCACCTGAATACTAAGCACAAGAATCTCAAAAATAGCTTAAAAAAATGAACCTGATAGAAGAACTCAGATGGAGAGGAATGGTGCAGGATATGATGCCCGGCACCGATGAGCAACTGAATAAGGAAATGACCACCGGGTATATTGGCTTCGACCCGACTGCCGACTCACTTCATATCGGGAGCCTTGTTCCCATCATTTTGCTTGTGCATCTTCAGCGTGCGGGCCACAGACCCATCGCGCTTGTGGGTGGTGCCACCGGTATGATCGGGGATCCATCCGGTAAGAGCCAGGAGAGAAACCTGCTCAATGAGGAAGATCTTGCGAAAAACGTAGCCGGCATACGTGCGCAGCTTGAAAGATATCTCGACTTCAACCCCGCGCTGCCGAACCCGGCGCAGATGGTCAATAACTTCGACTGGTTCAAAACGATCTCGTTCATCGATTTTCTTCGCGATACCGGCAAACACATCACGATCAATTATATGATGGCGAAGGATAGTGTTAAGAAAAGAATTGAAGGCGAAGTGGGACTGAGCTACACAGAGTTCGCTTACCAGTTGATGCAGGGTTACGATTTTTACTGGCTGTTCAATAACATGGGTTGCAAACTCCAGATGGGCGGAAGCGACCAGTGGGGCAATATCACAACCGGTACCGAGCTGGTGCGTCGTAAAGCTGGCGGCGAGGCATTTGCATTTACCTGCCCGCTGATCAAAAAGGCCGATGGCGGCAAGTTTGGTAAGACTGAGAAAGGAAACGTCTGGCTTGATACATCAAGAACATCGCCCTATGAATTTTACCAGTTCTGGCTGAATGCAAACGACTCTGATGCAGAGGGATGGATCAAAATTTTCACTTTCCTTGAGAAAGATGTAATCGATAAGCTTATTGCAGAACATCGCGAAAACCCGGGTGCACGGGCTTTACAGAAGACCCTGGCGAAAGAGGTTACTACTTTTGTTCATGGAGCAGAAGCTTATGATGAAGCAATTACTACTACCCGGAAGTTGTTTGCAGATCTGACCGCGCCTGCATCTTCCCTCAGTGCTGAAGATCTCGAAACGATGGCAGGTGTTGTAAAAATCGACTTTGCATTGTCGGCTATCAATACCGGAATTGATATTATAACTTTTCTTGCTGAATCATCAATTTTCCCGAGCAAAGGTGAAGCGCGCAAAATGATCCAGAACGGTGGAGTCAGTATCAACAGGACAAAGGTGAGCGATGTTGCGTTCAAACTTTCAGAGGCTGATCTGCTTCATTCTAAATACATACTGGTGCAAAAAGGAAAAAAGAATTATTATTTAGTGAACGGAATTTGATTTCTATTTGGAAGGAATCATTTCATGTCTTATTTTTGCACTCCTTTTTAGGAAATACCTGAGAAGCAACGGATTGACCGATAGTATAATGTTAGTACAACTGATTTTTGTTCAGTTTCTCTTGGTTCGAATCAAGGTCTG
>JBEVNF010000284.1:0-3901 GCA_040508255.1 Flavitalea sp. | reverse complement strand
GTGGCGGCGATACTGCCGTACCAAACAACCGTTATAATATCTTCATGATTGATAACTGGAACAAGACTGAGTTCAAACAGATCTCCCAGCTTACCAATATGAACTATGGTACCGCACGTTTCCCTACCCCGTATAATACAACACACTTCACATTCATCAGTGGTGATTTTGGTGTGGCGAACAGGTATGCAGGTTATTTCCGTACTACAAGAGCGGGCCTCGATACTGTTTATGTGGTAGCTGACCAGATTCTTCGTAATCCTGAAATGAAAGAACTGGATTCAACATTACAGGTTTATGGTAAGAGCAAACCTGATACAGTTTATTCATTCCAGGTAACAACAGATTCGGCATATGTGTTCCCTATCTCAAACTATCAGAGCGCATTGCTTGAAACAAAGATCGCAGGTCAGCAAGGCCTGGTAAGTGAAACCCGTCAACAGGGTAACCTTAAATTTCTTTATAAATTAAAGGTTGATGAGCAGGCGCTGAAGAGAAGGAATATAAATCCGAAACCAACAGAATACCGCAAACGCACGATCACCGAAGAGATCATGCAGGGCGGAAAAGAGTTTCAATCTGAGCAGCCTGAACAGGATATATCAAAGAATGATAACGCCTTTGAAAGTGAGTTTGAGAACGATGCCAAAAAGGATAGCACTAAACCTGCGCAACAACAGCAGGCGCCGGTTGCCCTTGAACCTGAAACAGAATCAGTATTGCGTAAAGCAAAACTATTTGATTACAAGCTGAAGTTCTCCGCAGATAATTTCTCCGGTGCATTTAATAATGACATCCTGATCAACAGGTACGAACCATATACAGGATCATTGCCTGTTGTACTTCAAAGTGGTGGTGCATTCAATGGTATGTTGAAAGCATCTGTATTTGATCTTTTTGAAGATATTCGTTTCACCGGTGCATTGCGACTTCCACTGATCAGCGGTATTGGTACCGGTGCAGCATTGGGTGTAGGAACCGGTGGCGGATCAGTATTTGTTCCGGTAAACCAGTCATTGTTTGATGGTGGTGGCGAATGGTTCGCACGTGCAGATTATCTCAAGCATCGTCTTGACTATTCATTGATCTATTATCGTAAAACAGAGATAGGTGGCGTTTCCGGCGTGAACGGAACAACACAGCAATTTGAAGCGAAGCAATTCAGCAACCTTTATCAACTGGTAATTCGTTATCCGTTTGATCGTGTGCGCAGTCTTCGTCTTAGTGCAGGTGTTCGTACCGACAAAGTTATTGTACGCGGTACAAACTTCGATTCAAGCACTTTGAAATCACCAACTCTTAACAAGCAAACTTTTGCGGTTACACGTCTTGAATATGTTTACGATAATGTTGTAATGAAGGCAACCAATATCTACAACGGTCTTCGTTACAAGATCTATGGAGATCTGAATGCACAGATCAGCAAGCCTTCACCTGGTATGCTGAAACCTGGTCGATACAACTTCAACGTTGGTACCGATATCCGTTACTATCACCAGATCTGGAGAAACTTTATCTGGGCCGGTAGAGGTGCTGCTGACTTCTCATGGGGTAACCAGAAGATCCTTTACTATCTTGGTGGTATAGATGGCTGGATGTTCCCTAAATACAGCCAGGATCCAAGACCTGCAGTTGATGATTACGCTTATCAGTCACTTGCTGTGAATATGCGTGGTTTCAATCAGAATGTTGCAAATGGCAACAATGCGCTTGTGCTTAACAGTGAATTCAGATTCCCTGTGTTTGCAACGCTGTTCAACAAACCGATCAACAATGCTTTCCTCCGCAATTTCCAGGTAACACAGTTCATTGATCTTGGTACTGCATGGAACGGCGAGATCAAAAATATCGCACGGCCTTCAATCACTTATCCTAACGATGATGGAACCGCTATCGTAAAACTGAAAGCTGGTGGTGTTGGGCCGCTCGTAGGTGGATATGGATTCGGAGTAAGATCAACCTTGCTGGGATATTTCCTGAAGCTCGATTGCGCGTGGGAAATGAATGGTTTCTTCAGAGGTAAACCGTTGTTGTATTTTGGAATGGGAGTGGACTTTTAATCAGACAGGGATGGCTTGAAAATATCAAATCAAATAAAAAACGGCTGGAAAGTTTTAAACCTTTCAGCCGTTTTTTATTTGATCATCTTTCAGAAAACTATTTATCCCATCTCCAGTCACCCGCAATCGTCAGCGCTTCTTTCAGATTGTTATCAAGCATAAATTGTTTTACTTCTGAATCTGATTGATGTTTAGCAGGAAGCTCAGGAGCATTTGCAATTGCATAGATCATCATGCTGCTGAATCTCACCTGGTTCACCATCCATTTTTTGTCAATGATATCGATCAGGTCACAATCAGCATGATAACATCTGCCGATATCGCCGCTCAATGCTCCGGTTGATGATGCAGTTGGAACACCTTCAAGCATGAAGGGCTGATGGTCACTATGCATTCCGGCACGACCAGCGCCGCCACGATTTGCAAAAGATGTATCAACAGCTTTGATCTCATCTCCTACTGCCTTGAAATATGTTTCCGCTTCCTTTCGACCACCGGCTGTAAATCCCGCTGCGTTACCCGCCATATCAAAATTGAAAACATAAGAAACATTCTTCAGTGTATTAGTCTTCTTTGCTTCTTCAACATATGAACGTGAACCAAGCAAACCCTGCTCCTCTCCCATGAATAAAACAAATTCAACGGTACGATCTGATTGCAGTTTCAGCTTTTTGAAAGTGCGTGCCATATCGATAATTGAAAAAGAACCAATACCATTATCAGCCGCGCCGGTAGCCAGATCCCAGCTATCAAGGTGCCCGCAGACAACAATCTTTTCATTTGGAAATTTCTTACCAGGTACCGTTGCAATAACATTTCTTGCTTTGATGAGACCACTGAAATTACTCATCTCAATCTTGCCACTGTATCCACCTTTTGCAAGCAGATCTTTTATGCGCATACCTTCTTCAAAACTGATACAGATAGCAGGTATTGGATTCAACTTACCAGTAACAGATGCTGTACCCGTAAGCAACACTCCACCTTTCACACCATTAAAAAGGATAACACCCCTGGCACCGTATTTAATTGCAAGAGCAGTTTTTTCAGAGCGATGCAAATTTGAAAGACCTTTTTTGGCATCGGGTAAAAGCGAAAGTGAAGCAAATACGATCTTGCCTTTTGCCTTTTCAGGATTTGCGAGATAATCTTCTTCAAGACCGTTTCCCATATCCACCAGGTCTGCTGTTTCATCAACTTTTACCGGCGAGTGAGCAAGTGCGACACATTTGATCTCTGCTGCAGATTTTGTAGCTGAATCTGTCAGCGTGAACTTCACCGTTCCACGCGCCCAGCTCTCCACTTCAAAAGGCTGAAACTTCACATCATTATATCCGTACGATTTCAGGAGATCGAATGCAAACTGCTCAGCTTTTTTACCATTTTCGGATCCTGTTAAACGGTGACCGATCTTTTTTCCTGATTCATCAAGTTTCTGATAAGCGACAGAGTTAGCCAGTACTTCTTTGTTAATCTGTTGAAATACTTTTTGGTTGGTTGACTGCGCATGCAGGGAGCTTATTCCCACAGCACATGCCAGCAAGATTGGAGACTTCATTAAGTTTTTTGTTTGAAAATAGCGATTTTTATTTTAGCTCGCGACTTAACCTCTTCAACATCTGATAGATCAGGGTCATAAGAATTCCAAAAGCAAAGATCATGGCCCAGGCTTCACGAAACTGGACCGGGTTAAACACCAACGCGAAAATGTCTCCGATCAGATTTAAAGGATTTGAAACGATATCCCAGCTATTGAATCTCAAAAACCGGCCCAGGTAAACCCCGAAAGAATTCAACAACATCATCGCCGGTACAAAAACTTTTTCAGCTACGCCAGGTAA
>JBEVNF010000272.1:0-3141 GCA_040508255.1 Flavitalea sp. | reverse complement strand
GCCGGCATATTCAACAATACGCAGGATTTCGATCCGGGTCCGGGAGTTTACAACATGACTTCTACTGCGCACATGCAGTCCTTTATAGTAAAGCTTTCAGGGAATGGAAATTTTATCTGGGCCAGACAGTTTGGTAATTCTCTCGTGGTGAGCTCGGGTTCCAAAATTGCTGAACTTCGGACAGATCCAAAGGGTAACATCCTTATGACAGGAAGTTTTTCCGGCACCTGCGATTTCGATCCAGGCACCGGAAGTTTTATGATGACCAATTCATCAGGAAGTTCGAGCGACGGTTATTTCTGCAAGCTTGATCGCGATGGAAATTTTGTTTGGGCGAAAAGCATCGGGCAAACCGGTGGCTATAACCACTATGTTCTCCCATACGGAATGGACATTGACGGTTCCGGCAATATGATCATTACAGGAACTTTTATCGGAAATTATGATTTTGATCCCGGACCTGCGACCAATTTTATTTTCGCGAACCCTGGTGATTGTTTTATTCTGAAGCTGGATGGTGACGGTGACTTTGTCTGGGTGAAAACGATGGGTAATGAAGAGTATGAAATGGGAATCGATTTAGTAATCGATAGCGAAGATAATATTTATGTTGCCGCTTCTTTGGGTGTGGGTGTTGATCTCGATCCCGGCCCGGGTCAATATATATTTGACGGCGCGGAAAGCGGCGCCGTTCCAATATTAAAACTGGATCCTGCCGGAAATTTTGTTTATGCTGCTCCTTTTTCCGGAATCAACGGTGGGAGTCCTTCGTTCAGAAGATTGGCTATCGACCCTGAAAGAAATATTTATGTTACTGGAACCCTTTATGGAATTGTTGATTTCGATCCGGGCCCTGGCGTGTATGAAATGGATGCATTGTATGATCAGGCGCCTTTTGTTCTCAAACTTGCGCACTGCAAAAACATCACACGTTCCACACTTGATATAATTGCATGCAGCAACTATACCCTTAACAACACAACATATGATTCATCCGGAACCTATACGCAGACCCTGATGAATACATTCGGTTGTGATTCGATAATCACACTCAATCTTGTACTTCAGAAGAAACTTGTTGATGTTAATCATACGATATGTACAGGCGATACTTATTTAGTAGGAGGATCTTTGCAAACCGTTTCAGGGGTATACTATGATACACTCCAAACATCCATTGGGTGTGACTCTATCGTGAGAACTACTTTGCTGGTAAATGCACTGCCTGTACCTTCTCTCGGAAATGACCGGAATCTTTGTTCCGGCACAACCACAACGTTACAACCCGGTAACTTTGATTCATATCTTTGGAACGATGGGAGTACCGCAACAACTTTAAGCGTAAACACTCCTGGACTTTATTGGGTAACAGTTACCAATCAGTTCAATTGTGTTGCAAGCGATTCCCTTAGGATCATGGAGATGATCGCATTGCCAGCTGACTTTCTTCAGCAACCGGATACGATCTGTGCAGGCAAACAAATAGATATCGGCACTTCAAAAAATTTCAGCAGCTATGCATGGTCAACAGGAAGTTCAGCACAGACTATATCAGCCGGCGAGCCGGGATTGATAACACTCACGGTAATCGATCAGAACGGTTGCAAGGGCACCGATTCCGTCTATGTTTACACAAAGCAATGCATAACCGGATTGTATTTTCCCAACGCATTTACACCTGACCGAAATGGTAAAAATGATTTTTTCCGTCCGGTGATCTATGGTAACGTTACGAAATATAAACTGGCGATCTTCAACAGGTGGGGAGGATTGGTGTTCGAAACAACAGATCCTCTCAAAGGATGGGATGGACGAGTGAATGGTATCGTTCAATCCAACGCTCTCCTCGCCTGGACCTGTATCTATCAATTGGAAGGCAGTGAAGCAAAAACTGTAAGAGGGACTGTATTGATTGTAAAATAATGCAGTAGATTTTGGATTATGCTTTCCCGGATTTGCTGTAATAGAAAAGAACGATCCCACATTTGAAAGTTTTTGTTTTTAGCAACTCCAGGTCAATACGTTCATTAATTTTTTTGAACAAAGAAAGTCCGTTGCCTGCTATCAGTGGATGAACTGCTATCTGTAGTTCATCCACCAGACCAAGATTGAGTAATTGAACAATCATCGAAGGACTCCCAACCTGTATATCACCACCTTCAGCACTCTTAAGTTCCGCTGTTTCCTCTTCCAGACTCTTTGTTGCTAATCTTGCAGTACCCCAATCCAATTGTTTCAATGTTGTTGAGAACACAAGCTTTTCAATTTTATCTATGGCTATCGCGAAATCATCAGTCGACTTTTCGCCGGTGGGTTGTTTTACAATCAATGGCCAGTAATCTGCCATTAGTTGATATGTTGTTCTTCCATAAATGATCGTATCCGCACTGTTTATCACATCTGCATAATGCCTGTGAGTTTCTTCGTCTGCTATTCCTGAAGTGTGATCGCAAAACCCATCGAGGGTCATATTCATAATGGCTATTAGTTTTCGCATCGTGCTGATTTTTATTTTCTCTTCAAAGTTAGCGCGCATAAAATCAAACCCGCCGGTGGAACAGGACAAAGAAAGGGTTGGTCAGGACATAACGGGAACAATGAATTTCAATTTTATCCTACCTTTTGGTATTTAGTACACATTGATCGCGAACAATAATATATACGCGCGCGGGTAAGAAATATTCACGAAACCCAATATTATCTTTTTCATATTATTCTCTTAGCTTCAACTCAACAAAGTTTACAATTCCTTAAAACAGCCTCCCACTTCTTTTCTCATTGTGTTGATACGTTTGCATTTTGTTAACGATCCGCACAGTTGCCTGAATATCATCATTCCTTAACTAACAATTTTAAACTTTGAACAATGAAAATTGAACTGAAGCGACTGCGCCATTTCGTTTTTTTTCTCTTGCTTTTCACAGGTCTGTCCTTTGAAAGTTTCTCGCAAAGTACCGGTGCCGTTACTGGTACGGTAAAGGACCCCGATGGGTCTCCACTCTCCAATGTAACAGTTATTGCAGTGAACGAATCTGACAGCACACAACAGAATAGTGCTGTTACCAACGATGTTGGTGTTTTCCGTTTTGAACTGGTTGCAGATGCGAAATATCGTTTTGTGGTTTCGTATGTTGGATTTCA
>JBEVNF010000243.1:0-3356 GCA_040508255.1 Flavitalea sp. | reverse complement strand
TCTTGCGCTTGCGAAATATCTCTCGCGGGTTGAAACAGATTTTTCGAAAACAAGATCACATCTGATCGCCGCAGCAATTGTCGTTACTCCGGCATTGATCACGATTGCCCAAAAAGAAACAGGTCTTGCACTTGTGTTCTTTGCATTTTTTCTTGTGATGTTCCGTGAAGGTTTGCCGGCAGGGTACCTTATCGTAGGTTTCTCGCTTGCAGTACTTGTAGTAGCCACCCTGCTGGTTGAAAAGAATACACTGGCCATCATACTTACAGCAATCGCCCTGGGTACTGTTTATGTTCTGCGCAGACAAGTAAAGAGAAACCGTGGCCTGCTCATCGGGATCGGTATGATCTGGATCGTGTGTGTGAGTATTCAACGTTTTGCTGTTCCGTTCATATTTACTTCAGTTTTACAGAATCACCAGGTAGAGCGGATCTTCTCACTCATTGGCCGCGAGAATCCTTACGCTGCGATCAACGAAGTACAAGGTGAAGATGCCGCGCCGGTCAAGAAAAAGGATACTGATTACAACGTACGGCAGAGCAAGATCGCGATTGGTAGTGGAGGTGTTGTTGGCCGTGGTTTCCTGAAAGGAACGCAAACCAGATTTGATTTCGTTCCTGAACAGAGAACGGATTTTATTTTCTGTACAATAGGTGAAGGTTTCGGATTTCTTGGAACCGTAACTGTACTTGCAGTTTATCTTTTCTTCTTATTACGGTTGATCTTCGTTGCCGAACGACAACGAAGTGTATTCAGCCGTTGTTATGCATATGGTGTTGCCTCCGTGTTTTTCTTTCACATTGCAATTAATGTTTGCATGACTATTGGTCTTGCACCGGTAATTGGTATTCCCCTTCCTTACATAAGTTATGGTGGAACTTCGCTTGTGTCATTCTCTATATTGCTGTTTATTCTTATAAGACTCGATGCAGACAGGCAGATGGTTTTAAGATAAGAGATCATCATCTCTGTAAACCACGATCTGAAAATTCTTACCTTTATGGTGCAATGAAGATCATACCACTTAACGAAGGAAGTTTTACAATTGATAGCTCGAAACAATTTGTTCCGTTTGATACAAGTGCAGATGACCTGCAGAAACGCCCGGTGGGCAGCCTGCTTGTTGAAGTTCAACCCTTCCTCATCATTACTTCCAATGATATTATTCTTATAGATACCGGTCTTGGTTTCGCTGACGCTGATGGAACTCCACAGCTTTTTAAAAATCTTGCTGAGCATGGTGTGAAACCAGAAGATGTGACAAAAGTCCTCATGAGTCATCTTCATAAAGATCACGCAGGTGGTGTAAGTCACACAGATGAAGCTACCGGCAAAAAGGTTCTTTCATTTCCCAAAGCGATGTATTTCGTGTCGAGGAAGGAACTTGAATTTGCATTTGAAAAAGGATTGCCCTCCTATATTCCTGAAGAGCTCGAATGTCTGAGAAATTCTACACAGGTTATCCTGCTTGCCGATACCGGAGTGATAGAAGGTTACATCAAATACCAGCTCACAGGAGCACACAGCCCTTTTCACCAGGTGTTCTGGATTGTTGATGATGGTCAGCGCGTATTCTTTGGTGGTGATGATGCTCCGCAGTTACAGCAGATGAAAAGCCGCTTTGTTGCAAAATACGATTACGATGGACGTAAATGTATGGAGTTGCGGCATGAATGGTGGAAACAAGGAGAACAGGAGCACTGGACCTTCCTGTTCTATCATGATGTTACATCACCTGTTGTGGAATTATAATAACTACCTGTTATTTCTTCGCTGAATACGTTGTTGTCTGCGCTGAATGATTTCCTTCTGCAGATAGGTGCCGAATTCCTTCTCAGCTTTGAAAAAAGCATCAACTTTTTCAGCGCTTAATACTTTGCCGAATTCGCTGTTGTATTTTTTGCGGATGCCAAGAATTTTTTCATCCGTTACGATTTCTGATTGTTTTTTCTCCCTTGCATCAAGACGGGTTTTACGGATCTCATCCATATACCGATTGTATACCGGCCAGAACTTCTGAGCCTCATCAGGTGAGAGAGAAAGTTTGTTTGTGAGATAAGCAATCTTTAATGCTTCAATCTTACCGCCATTGTTGCGCAGATTATCACCATCATCATCCTGGGCAACAGAAACAAATGATAGCGTAAACAGCAGGAACAATATTGATAGAATCCTTTTCATGGTTTAGTTAAACTTAAGTTTAGTGTCGCTTTGTGAAAGCGCGTATTGTTGTAAATCGTCATCCGAAACATCTGCCAGCAGATCCAGTATTGCATCAGCCTGAATTTTACTGCCCGATGTTTGTTGTACATCAAATGTCGGCGCAGACTGTGCTTCCAGGTAGTTCAGAATCTCCTCATCAGACGCCTGCGCAGTCTTTTGTTCAAGACCCGCATTTGTAACAGAAGCAAACTGCTGATCTTTTTTATCTCGATTCAGAATAAAGAAACCAGTAGTGAAAATTACACCTGTAACAACTGCTGCAGCTGCAAACTTCTTCCAGGCAGCAAAATTACCTTTGATGACTTTCGTTTCTTCATTGTGTTTAATCTTTGCAAGGATCTTTCCGGGAAGGTTTTCAAAATAACCTCCGGGAACCTCGTATACCGGCAGCTTCTTAATTGAAAGCATCAATTCAGAAACCTCTTCATCAATATTCAACTTATCTGCCAACGAATCGAAATAACCATCCGGAACATTGTACGGTATTTTTTTACTGATGCCTTTTAGTACGGCAGGCAGCTCAAAATCATCATCTTCCGATTCATTCTTGTTTTCCATTGCTCGGATCTTGTCCATGATGTTGCCGGATAGTGAATCAAAATAACCCGCAGGCACACTATAAGGGGTTACAGCCGGAAAATTTCCGAGTGTGGATCCTTCATTTCTCAGTTCTTCAAGTATGGGGTTTCTTTTTTCCACGACAATAAGATGGTTTTTAAGCCCGAAGGTTTAATGATTGAGAATATAATCTTCTATTTTTTTCACCGCGTGATGATAAGAGGCTTTCAAAGCTCCTTCCGAAGTTTCAAGCACCTGGCTCATTTCGCTGTAAGGCATCTCGTCATAATATCTTAAAGTAAATACAACTCTCTGTTTTTCAGGTAATTGTTGAATCGCAAGCTGAAGCTTCCACTCAATTTTTTTGCCATCGAAATCCTTATCAGCTTTGATGGAACCAGTCAGTGAATTTTCGTCATCACTTAATGAGACAGAAGCTTTTCTTTTTTTCTGTTCCAGGAAGCTGAGACATTCATTGGTCGCAACCCGGTAAAGCCAGGTGTACAATTGTGAATCTTCCCTGAAGTTGTCAAGCGCTTTCCAGACGCGGATGAAGGTATTTTGTAATACATCGT
>JBEVNF010000206.1:0-7032 GCA_040508255.1 Flavitalea sp. | reverse complement strand
CCAAAGCAAGTATTACAGGTAGAATGTATTTTATCATGGTCAATTGTATTTAAAAGTACTTTGAAATACAAAGTAAATCACATTTCTTTAATTCTCAAAATTTATAGGGATAGGAACTTCAGAATTACTTCAGAATTGCTTCAGAATATTGCGTAAACCCAGGAAATGGAACTGTTATTGGAATCAGCCATCAGGCATGTAACCTTGTTATACGAAGAGCACTGGGAACCAGAATTGTGTTTTCATAATCTTAACCACACCGTGAGCGTAGCCGACCGTGCCGAAGTGATGATTCAGCACTTCAGATTTGGTCCCACCCAACAACTGATAATCAGGCTGGCTGCCTGGTTCCATGATGTTGGTCACCTCTTCGGACGCCCGAAGGGGCATGAGAGACGCAGTATAGAATTGATGGAAGAGTTTCTCCTGGCAAACAATTGTCCCCAACTGGTTACCCAGCACGTGGCTACCTGCATACTGGCAACAAAAGTATCTGCTTCGCCCGTCAGTCTCCCTGAAAAAATTCTTTGTGATGCCAATCAATTTCATTTTGGCACGGTAAGTTTCTTCGAGTCTGATGAAAAATTGAGAAAGGAGATGCAGTCCAGGAATGATGAAATCATTCGTGACTGGGATATCAACACACTTGCCATGCTCACAAGACACCGGTTTCAGACTATCTATTGCAGGGAAAGGCTGGATGCAGCCAAAGCGCATAATATTTCGTTACTTCGACTCCGGCTTGCACAAAAATCAAACTAACAATTCTCATGAAGATTCTGATTATTGAGGATGAAGTTGAACTCGCCAAAACGATGGGCGCATATCTGTCAGATGAACATTATCTCTGTGAATTTGCGGGCACGTACGCGGAAGCTATAGAAAAAATTTCCTCCTATGATTATGAATGCATTCTGCTGGATCTGATGTTGCCTGGTGGAGATGGATTAAGCATATTGAGGGAGATCAAATACCAGGGCAAACTGGATGGTGTGATCATCATTTCTGCAAAAAACTCGCTTGATGATAAGATCGAGGGATTACAACTGGGAGCCGACGACTACCTGGCCAAACCATTTCACCTTCCTGAACTTGCCGCGAGGATATTTTCTGTAATAAGACGCAAAACATTTGGAAGCTCAAATATTCTTCAGCATAATGAGTTAAGAATCGATCTTCCTGCAAAATCTGTAACTGTCAATGGAAAAGATCTTTCGCTGACGAGAAAAGAATTTGAACTGTTGATATATTTTGTAAGCAACAAGAATAAAGTAATATCTAAAACGGCTCTTGCCGAACATATTTCCGGTGAAATAGCCGATATGTTTGATAACTACGATATTGTTTATACACACATAAAAAATCTTAAAAAAAAGCTTAGCGAAGCCGGTTGCGATCTGTATTTGAAAACCCTGTATGGAACAGGTTATAAATGGCAGGTATGACGAAATTACTCGACCGCACCATGCGCCAGTTTATAATTTACGCAAGTATAGTCTTACTGATAAGCGTACCGGTATATTATGTTATTATATCTCAACTATGGAACTTTGAACTCCAGGAACATGGAATCAAACTTACAGACAGTGAGGGAACAGAGGATAGCTTTATCATCATTGCTACCGTTACTGGTGTAACCGTTGTGTTTTTTGTATTGCTGTTTGCGGGCTTTCTACTGATCAACCGAAAAATATCGGGGAAGCTTTGGCAGCCCTTCCGGAATAGCCTTGATACGATCAGAGGTTTTAATCTTGATCAGCACAGTGTTGTAAATTTTGAGAAATCTGATATTGACGAATTCAACGAATTAAATACCAGTCTTGCAAAATTGATATCGGGCAATGTCGCTGCATATCGCCAGCAGAAAGAATTTGCTGACAACGCATCTCATGAATTGCAGACTCCATTGGCTATTGTGCAGTCCAAACTTGAATTGCTTTCACAGGGTCATACACTTGATGCTGATCAGTACCAGATCATTGATGATACATTAAAGGCGCTTTCAAGAGTTGCACGTATCAATAAAAATCTGCTGTTATTGACAAAAATTGAGAACAAACAATATGCAGAAGATAAGTCGGTAGATCTTGCAGATATGATTGAATCGCACCTGGCGCTGTTCGATAACTTTTTTGAGAACCGGGGACTTACTTTAGAAAAAAGTTTGCTACCAGGAAAAGTTGTCAGGGGCAATAAGATCTTACTTGAAATTTTGCTGAATAATCTTATTACAAATGCGATCAGGTATACTGAGCCAGGCAGATTTATAAACATAAAACTATCTGAGAATGGACTGATTGTTTCGAATTCAGCAAATCAGGCTTTAAATGAAGAAGCTCTTTTTAAACGTTTCAGCACAGGGACAAGTGAATCTCCTGGTACAGGACTGGGGCTTGCATTGGTGAAAGAGATATGCAACCGGCATAGATGGTCCGTTTCTTATGCTTTTGAAGATAAGATGCACAAATTTGTTATCCGGTTTAATGATGATGCTACTGAGAATTGAATGACTGATTTTATATTTTAACCTGCATCTGTATGGACATTGTCTGATACCTGGTGTTGGTAAGCAATGGGTGCGGACGGGCGCCCATTTGCTTTTAAATCGTTTGCACGATTCCACGCGTAATATTTTTTTGCATAGAATTGGCGCGTAAATTACAGGATGCAAAAACATTCTCAAGTATTTATGCAAGGTGAAGGTGAACTGTTTCAGTTAGTGCGCAACTTCGATTGGGATGACAGCGCTATCGGGCCGATCAGTCTGTGGCCATCCGCGCTACAAATAGCATTAAATAATTTACTGCATTCACCTTTGCCTGGTTTATTGTTATGGGGAACTGAATTTGTACAAATCTATAACGATGCTTTTGTCGCGATTGTGATGGAAAGCAGGGATCATCCGCAGGCATTTGGAAAGCCGGTAAAAGACTCATCAACAGAAATTACAAATCTTGTTTTGCCTTATTGTCAACAAGTGCAGCGTTCGGGAATCGGAGTGCTGGTGCATGGTGAGTCTTTCGGTGCCACGACGCGGAAAAGTCTTTCTTTGATTTCTTGTAGCCCCGTATTTGACGATGCTGGTGCTAATCCCGGAATTCTTGTAACGGTATTTGAAACAACAGATGAAAATTCTGATAAAACACGTCTCCTGGCAAGTGAATCACGTTTGCATTTTGCTTTAAATGCGGGCGGGTTAGGCGAGTGGGATCTTGACCTCGCAACTTTCCATCTGAATGCGTCAAAGAACTGCAAACTTAATTTCGGTCAACCAACAAATGTTCCGTTTTCCTATAGTTCACTAAGAGCTGCCATTCATCCTGATGATCGCGATTACCAGGAAGCAGAAGTGATCAAAGCGATCCAGACCGGAACCAATCTGGATATCGAATATCGTGTGGTGTTTCCCGATGAGTCTGTTCGCTGGGTGAATATCCGCGGGCAGGTAGAGTACGATGATCAAAAGAATCCCAAACGCATAATCGGCATATCTGTCGATATAACACATCAGAAAAATAATGAAGCAAAGATGCTGGAAAGCAAAGAAAATTTCCGGCATCTTGCTGAACAACTCAGACTTTCAAAGGAAGCTGCAGAACTGGGTACTTTCGATCTGAACCTGCTAACCGGTGAGTTGCACTGGGATGATCGTTGCCGCATCTTATTCGGAACTACGCATAGTGGACCGGTCACTTATGAAAAGGATTTTGTACTCGGACTGCATCCGGAGGACAGAGAACGTATTCTTCGCGTGATCGATAATACTTTCAACAAATCTGTATCAAACGGCGACTATGATGTTGAATACAGGACCGTAGGTACCAGTGACGGCGTGATCAGATGGGTGAGGGCGAAGGGTAAAGCTTATTTTGATTCAACCGACCGACCCGTAAGATTTATTGGATCAGTACTGGATGTAACCGAAAAAACGATGGCAATTCAACGTATCGAAGCTTTGGTCGAAGCAAGGACACAGGAGCTTGCGCTGGTGAATGATGATCTCGTTAAGACAAATATGGAGCTTAAAAGATCCAATGCCAATCTTGAAGAATTTGCGCATGCCGCCTCGCATGATCTTAAAGAACCAATACGTAAGATAAGGGTGTTTACAAGTCAGCTTAAAACCCAGCTTGGTGCCTTATTGGGTGAAAATGAAACCCATGCTTTTGCCCGTATTGAAAATGCAACGGTCAGAATGGGTAACCTGATTGATGATCTCTTACTGTATTCCCACGTGAGTCAACGATCTCATGAAAAAGAAAACATCGATCTCAACGAAAAAGTGAGACAGGCTTTGGTGGACCTTGATCTTAATCTTGAAGAAAAAAAGGCAGTTGTGAATGTATCTCCGTTACCCATTGTTAAAGGTCACAGAAGACAGTTGCAGCAGCTGTTCCAGAACCTGATAAGCAACGCAGTCAAGTACAGCAAGCAGAACGAGTCACCCGTGATCGATATCGATTCAGTTGATATTGAAAAGGATGGCTTAAAGTTTCACCTGATCAGAGTTACTGATAACGGAATTGGTTTTGAACAACAGTATGAAGAAAAAATCTTCAGGATGTTTTCAAGGCTTCACGGTAGTGATAAGTACGGAGGAACGGGTGTTGGTCTGTCAATCGTAAAAAAAATTGTCGAAAATCATGATGGCAGAATTTCGGTAACAAGTGAGCCGGGGAAAGGCTCGAGGTTTGAAATTCTATTGCCCTATTGATCCATTAAATTATGACAGAGAGCGAACTACACCCTTGGAAGACATTTATACCTGCACAATGCAAAGTCCTGATCGTTGGCACGTTTCCACCAACAAAAAGAAACTGGTCATATGATTTCTTTTATCCTAATAAACTAAATCTCTTCTGGACGGTGATGTCACGGATCAACAAAACTGTGCTGCAATCTTTTACAGGTGAAGCGGCCGTGGAAGAGCGTAAAAACATTCTGGTAGATTTGAGAGTAGGGGTAACAGACATGGGTTTGGAAATTATTCGTTTGAAAGGAAACTCACTTGATGAAAATCTTTCAGCGGTGAAGTACATGGATATCCTGAAAATCCTGGACGATCATCCAACTATCAGCAAATTAATTTTCACCAGCAGTAGTGGGCCCGCCAGTGCAGCGCGATGGTTCGGCAACTATCTGAAGGAACAAGACATTGTTCATAAATTCACAAATGGTCCTAAGCCAGTAAGGAGCAGATTGCAATTTCAAAACCGATCAGTTGAACTGGTAATTTTGTATTCACCATCGCGCAGGGCCGCAAACAGGATTTCATTGGATAAACTTGCAGAGATGTATTCCAATGAGATCATTTAGTGATTCAGATTATTAGTGTTTTTATTTCTCCTGCATTTCTCACTGCAGTATTTCACCTCATCCCAAATCTTTTCCCATTTCTTTCTCCAGGTAAAAGGTCTGCCGCAGGTTGCACAAATCTTTTCCGGTAAGTTTTGTTTTGCAATCTTTTTCATTCTTAACTCACTTGCTTTAACTTCATCATCCTATTTGCCATATTATGAGAAAAATATTTACGATTATTCTCCCGGTGATTGTTAGTTGTGCTTTGCAGGCACAAACTGCTCGTCATTCTTCAAAGATACCATACCGTCTCTGGTATAAAAAGCCTGCCGGTGCAGTCTGGGAACAGGCCCTGCCAATCGGGAACGGTCGGCTGGCCGCAATGGTTTATGGGAATCCCGGGAACGAGATGCTGCAATTGAATGAGCACAGTTTATGGAGTGGAGGTCCCAATAGAAATGATAATCCACTGGCGCTGGCTTCGTTGCCTGAGATCAGGAAACTCATTTCTGCCGGTGAATACAAGGCCGCAGAAAAACTATCGGATAAAGTTATTATCTCAAAAACCTCACAAGGGCAGAAGTTCGATCCACTCGGTAATATGTGGATCAGTTTCCCTGGTCATGATAAATATTCTGATTATACGCGTGAGCTATTGCTTGACAGCGCTAAGGTGAATATCTTTTATACGGCAGATGGTATAAGATATCATCGTGAAATGTTTTCATCACTTACAGATTCTGTTATCGTAGTAAGACTTACTGCAAACAAACCCGGCAGTCTTTCTTTTTCTGTTGGTTTGAATTCTTTGTTGCCGGATTGCAGAGTGTCTGTTTTGCGACCGGGATTATTGCAGATCACGGGCCGCAACACGGATCATGAAGGTGTAAAAGGTATACTCAACTTCAATGGATTGCTTTCTTTGAAAGCTGTATCAGGTAAAGTCACAAACACGGATACATCTATTGTAGTAACCGGTGCCGATGCGGTTACAATCAGATTCACTGCGGCTACAAATTTTGTGAACTATCAAAACGTGAGCGGTGATCCGAAAGCAATTGCTGCAAAAAGATTATCCGGATCTGAGAATAAGAACTTTGAGCAGCTTTTAAAGTCACATGCGCTTGCATACAAAAAATATTATGACAGGGTTACTCTTGACCTGGGAGACAACACCAGGGACGAAATTCCAACGGATGAACGTCTGAAGGAATTTGCGCAGTCAACAGATCCCGCATTCGCCGCTTTATATTTTCAGTATGGAAGATATCTGCTGATCTCTGCTTCTTCGCCGGGTGGGCAGCCCGCAAACCTGCAGGGAATCTGGAATAACAAATTACTTCCACCGTGGGACAGCAAGTATACTATCAACATCAACGCAGAAATGAATTACTGGCCGGCAGAAAAAACAAATCTTTCTGAACTCCATGAACCCTTTCTGAAGATGGTGAACGAGCTTTCTCAAACCGGTCGAAAGACAGCGAAAGATATGTATGGTGCAAGGGGATGGGTGGCGCATCACAATACAGATATCTGGCGTACAACAGGTGCAGTAGATGCCGCGTTTTATGGAACCTGGCTCGCCGGTGGTGGCTGGACGAGCCAGCATATCTGGGAGCATTATCTTTATACCGGCGACAAGAGATTTCTGTCCAAGAACTATGATGTCTTAAAAGGTGCCGCGTTATTTTATGTTGATTTTCTGATCGAAGAGCCAACCAATAAATGGCTTGT
>JBEVNF010000192.1:0-5800 GCA_040508255.1 Flavitalea sp. | reverse complement strand
GGAGCCTGGTCCGGGCATCTGGCACCCGCTTCAATAAACTTTGAAATATATTTCTGCAATCAAATGGTTGCGCTTATATTTGCAACTGAAAGGTTGCAAATATCAATGTTATGAGAAGAGATGTATTCCAGGCAATCGCTGATCCTACGCGAAGAGGTATAATGAGTCTGCTTGTTGATCAGCCGATGACACCGAATGCAATTGCGGAGTATTTCGACAGTACAAGACAGGCTGTATCGAAACATATAAAAATTCTGGCCGAGTGTGGACTGCTTAAGCAGGAATTTGATGGCAGGGAGATTTTGTATCATTTCAATGCAAAGAAGATGCGGGAAGTTGACCAATGGCTTGAACCATTTCGAAAAAGCTGGGAGAGCAGGTTCAGCAAACTGGATAATGTTTTGAAAAACATCAAATCAAAGTAATATGGAAAAGACACAAAAGTTTCGGATCGAAAAAGATCTGCCAAACAAAAAGGTGACTGTAACAAGGTATTTTGATGCTTCACCTGATAAGGTTTGGCGCGCATGGACAGAAGCGGAATATCTCGACAAATGGTGGGGGCCTGAACCATGGCGCGCCGAAACTAAAGAAATGAATTTCAAACCGGGTGGCAGATGGTTGTATGCCATGGTTGGGCCCGAAGGACAACGTCACTGGTCAAAGGTTGATTTCGTTGCGATTGAAACCGGGAAATCATTTGATGCGGTGGATGCATTTTGTGATGAGGATGGCAGGATCAATCCTGAGTTTGGTGAAACCAAATGGCACAACGTTTTTGAAAAAGAGGGTAACGGAACAAAGGTTACTGTTCATATGCAATTCGCCACAGAAGCACATATGAAGCAATTGCTTGAAATGGGCTTTGAGCAAGGATTTGGAATGGGTCTTGATCAACTGGAAAAATTGCTTTCTGCCTGAAATAAATTTTGCTTGCTATGATAAATTATTTAAATTCATAGTGTCAATTTTCATTTGCAAGTGCAGAACTGGGTTTGGTCCAGAAAGAGAAAATACCACCTTGATAAAGTTGAATATTTAGTTCGCCTTAGTATGTTAACAAGTAGTTAGTAGTCTTTCCCAAGCGGGTCCGTTGTCTGGTCATCCCAGTTCCTTCGCCCCGTAGCGGTTTTTCGAATTCGAACGTGAGTTATGCAACAAGTTTCCTCCTAAAAGGTGTTTTATTTTTAATTATTCTTCTCAATGATACCAGTAGTTTTGTTTGGTCCCACCGGAAGCGGCAAAACAAACATACTCAAAAAATTATCAGCAAAAGGATTCGCGGTCTTAGATCTCGAATCCTTTGCTGTTCATAGAGGTTCCGTTTTCGGACGCATCAATATTGAAAGCTCCCAACCTACACAGGAAGATTTTGAAGCCATTATTGCCAATAAGCTTGAAGAGTTCTATGGTTCAAGATATGTGTTCCTCGAACATGAAGCCGGAAATCTCGGTAAGTTGCGTATTCCGGAGGTTATAACGGAGATGTATACACGGGGAATTGGTGTTTTGATCAATACCGGTTTATCAAAACGGGTTCAATATATTCTGGAAGAATATCTTCCGGCAGATAATGACAGACTGGTTGCGGCATTCGAAAAGCTGGAGTCCCGCCTCGATGAAGAGCTATTCCGGCGTTTACACCGCCTCTTGCTGGATGAATCCTACGCAGAATTCTGTTATGAGATCCTTTACTATTATGATAACTCAAAACTTTACCAGGGTACAGGTGATTATGATATCGTGATAGACGATAATGGCGCCGAACGGAATGTTACCGAGCTGCTTCAAAGTTTACTGTAAATTATCAAACGGTCTATGCCTCTGATCGTTGCACCGGCGTAACAGCATCATAAGCCAGTCCACTCGAACCTTCACCCCGACCCGTATGTTTGCGGTAGCCGTACCACGCTGCAATCTTTCCATTGTACCATCTTGTACGCTGATGATTGCCTTTTACAATTGCACCGCTTCTTGGTATCTCTTCTTCATTGACATAGTATGCTTTATCCTGTACGTCCAATGCATTTATACCCTCACGAACCAATGGAGTTCTCGGGCGCACACGAGAGTATTCATTATGCAACAACCTCGGCATCGATGCACGCTTTAACCTGATCGCCCGGTTTCCTCCTGCTTCATGAACAGGGATAAAAGGTATCCAGTTCTCAGGTACCGTATTGCCGAGAATGTATTTGAACATTATGTTTTCACCTGGTGGAACGAGCGGCGAATGACTTTCATACTGGTCAAGCAGGTCACGGAAAGCCAGCGCATAATTGTGTCCATCGATCGCAAATCCCGTATGATCAGGCAAATGTGTTTCAACGGCCCACCCCTGATTTGACATTTAATCTATTACAAAAACGTACTTCTTCAAGTGCATCACCATTCAGCGTTTTAACCGTTGCCGGTGGAATGAAGGTCCTTGTATCAGTAGGTATATTTCGCGAAGCATAAGCATCGGCAACACTAAGGTTGAACATGCCCCAGGCCGCCCAGTTATTGGTCTCGCCCTGGTTGGCGGCTTCCACAAAATTTACCTGTCCAAAAACATCGGTAACAGCAATTCCTTTGATCTCGCACAAGGTTCCAACCGGCACGGTATATGGTATGAGTAACCAGTCATTTCCATACATTAATGCATACTCGGTAGTGATCATTTTTGAAAGATCTGTTTTCTCTGCCTTAATGTTCCCAAGATCAATGCTTCCATTTTCAAACTGCCACCATCGTGAATTCGGTGCACCTGCAAATCTTGCTTCAACAGGAATCTTTGTAAACAATTCTTCTTTTACCAATGCAGTCTCATCTGCAGTTGCGTTACCAAACTCAGAAGTGATAACTTCATCTTTTGAAACATCGAAATTATACCAGTCGAGATCGCCACTATAATATTCCTTCGCATTTAATACCAGGTTTTTTCCATCCTGCTGAGGTAAGGCACAGGCACAACTGTACTCAAGTTGTGATGGGATCCAGGCGAGTTCATCCGCAGGTGGAAGATCATAAACAGATTTGTACCATGATCTGAACTCGTTTATTCCATTATCGATAAGAGTTCCATGTCCTGCAGAAAATGTTGCAGTCAGCGTGCCTTTGAAAGCTGCAAGCGCAGCCGGAGTATTTGTGTTGGCATAAACTTCCGACCCGTTGAAATAAAAATCAGATCCCATAACCATTAACTCACTCAACGCCGGATTTGCAAGTACATTTGCCTTGGCAATAATCGAATCCCTGCTGTCAGCACCAGAAATCGCAGGTCTGGCTGTTAATGGAAATAGCTGCTGTAACCTTACGCGGTATGCATTGCGGTCAAAATCTCCCACACCCAGATCATTCGCTGCGTTTTCGAGCGCAGACAACAACATAAATCCACTTTCAATAAATGCCTGGTAATCTTTCTCAGTATTGATCGTTTCAATCTTTTGTTCAAAAGGCATTGAATGATCAAAAGGTGTTACAGGGCCGTTCGCAGTTTTGTATTTTGTTACCGGGGTTGAAACCATCTTTACCTTTGCGAAGATCGCTGAACCAGTATCCTCTGCCTGCATTTCCCCCATCTGCCATTGACGCGTAAGCATCCATAAGGCATCATGCACACCGCATTCGAGTTCCTTATCAAACTCATTGTCCCTGGTTCTTGGTTCGAGTCTGTTCCATGCCCTGAATGGCATACAGCTGAGCATATCTATCCTTGGCATACTAGTCTTCGGTTTTTGTAATGAAAGAAAAATCCATAACAGCCTGTACACCGAGTGCATTGGCATCTTCACCTTCAACCTGTGGCGGGGGTATTTCACCAACAATTGCGTTCATCGCAAGACTTAAATAAGATTTGTTGATATGATCAGGTTCAACCGCCCTGATCTTACCCAGCTCAACCGTGTCTATTACTGTATGAACCAGGTCATCCCATTCCCACTTGTTTGTTACCGATGGAGTCACAGCAAGCAAAATACTTTGCGGCGGTGTTGCATTGGGTTGATTGTAATTGAAAACGATACCTGATGTTTCTTCTTTAACGGGAATGATCTCAATCCATTCGTCAAGTACTAGACCGGTGTTCCAGGTTTGCTTTGTTAAGAGCTTTGGATTTACAAGCATCACAGAAACACGATCACCTTTTGGCTGATAATTTTCAGGATATTCAATACCCAGCCAATAGTCGCCACTTGCGAACGGCAATTGAACGGGTTGAAGGTCTGTTTTCTTATGCCCCATCATATCCTTCCACTGCAGTATGCTACTGAAATGATTCATGGATTTCCGAACTCTTGAAACACCCTGCAACCATTTTTCAACCGCCATATTTCCTCCATGCCTGGAAATCCTTTCTGATTTTGGAAGTGAAAGCTGGTTGTCGATCTCGGGTGTATTTGTGCTTTGGTACAATGGAAGTATGATCTTGTTTTTACCAAGTACAGTTTTGGCAAGTTCAGCAAGTTTCTGAACTTTCAATGATGGTTTGGTGATGGTTCCTATCGATGTTTTTAGTGGGATGGCAGCTGTTGCCCTTGTCAGAAGTTCTTTTGTGATCAGCAAAATCTGCTGATGGATCAACTTATAATGCTCATGTGTTTCATTATTTATTATCAGTCCCGATCCGTATGCATTGTTAATACCGATCTGCATGGCACGATCCATATAAGCCAGCATTTGGGTATGATCCGCTGCGGTAATCCCGATCTTGTCTGCAGCTGTTTTACCATCGATCACATCTTTTACATAAATCTCATTGCTCAGATCTTTGAGCAACAGTTCCATTTCGTCGAACGTTTTAAATATGCGTTGTTCATACTCTGTAACATTATGACTTCCTTCGTTTGTGTGATCCTTCATTGCATGCGGTGGAATGGTATCATTCGATCCTGCAAATCTTGCATTGGATAGAATACTTCCAATCTTTCCCAGGATTGTAAATGCCCTTGAGATTGGCTGGTCACCCTTATCTGCGTCAGGGCCCATCTGTGTAAGATCTACCTGCACTTTTGAGCCGGGGTCCTCAGCAATAATGATCTTATGGGTGATCACAGCTTTCAGTTCTTCACCTCCTCCCGATAATGAGTAGAGATCAACAGGCTGAAGATTAAGTTCACTCAGCGAATAACTTGACTGAGTGCTGATATCATCTGCATCAGTTATTGTAATAAGGCATTTATATCCAGTAGCTTTCCCAAGAGCATCACCGATGTATTTGTTCAGTGAAGGCTCAGCGGCAGCAAGCAGGGTAGGAGTATTGGACCAACCCACAACTTTATCAAATTCATTCGTAGTGCCCGCGCCGGTATTTGTTTCAAAGTTTATCACAACCCGGTGTGTGACTACTACGCCACTTCGTAGTGTTTCGATAACTTCCGGCTCCGGTATATTCCTTCCTTTTGCAACAGCATCCAGCACCGCTGCAGCGCGCACGTGATTTCCCTTTACGATCTGGTAAACGCTTTCTGATAAGGCAAGATCGCCAAGCGCATCAAAACTGTCAGCCATGCGATCTATCTCTTCAATGATAATCTTGCGGCCAGCAGCTTTAACAGCCGGTGATAAACCTGCCTGGGTTGATACATCATTTATTACTGCTTCAACTTCCGGTGGTAGCGTGGTAAGTAATTCGCCAAGCGTATTCGTTCCTTTTTTGTCATCCCAGTTCACATGATCCTGGCATTTTTCAAGCATTTCAAGTCCATTCACAACAAGACTTTCATATACTGCCTGCTCCACGGCACTATCTTCAACTTTTTGTTTTAAAGGAAACTTTTTTCTGAATGGTTGTATGAACTTATCCATTTCAGCTTCCCTG
>JBEVNF010000163.1:0-4494 GCA_040508255.1 Flavitalea sp. | reverse complement strand
AATCCTGATGCTGACAATGGGCTTGTAATCGTAAACCGGAAAGGTGAAGTATTGCATCAGATGCGTGGTATCAATAATGAAAGATTCGAATATGGTGATGGTGCGATCTGGATGCCTGATGGTAGCTTGCTGTTTTATTTCAGGGACAAAATACTTAAATCAGATCCACCTTTTACAACACTCTCCCTTGTAAAAGAAATGAATTATGAAAGCTGGGGAAACCTCAGTGTCAGCAAAGACGGAAAGCAACTGTCATTGTATATCGGGGATCATATTTATGTGATGGATGCAGATGGCAATAACCTGACCCAGGTAACCCAGAGCAACAGTATAGAGAATCTTGCAAAGTTTTCACCAGATGGGAAACATCTCCTGATTGGTATCAATTATCTTCATGCTCCTTATACCGGTTCAAAATGGGATCTCGCAGTGATTCCTAATGATGGCAAAAAATATGATATTGACAACGATGCCGCTGTGATGAAGGTTGAAGCAACAAATGATTTCACACCGAGTGCAAGTGGTAAATGCATGTGGGTTCCCTGACTGCCCGCAAAACCATAAATTGCAGATCAGGTATTTTACATGTTGAAAATTGTTAAAAGGATAAATCTTGCATTCATAGTTCTTGTGCTTTCCTATCCGGGAAGTGCGCAGGACTCTGCGTCTATAAATGCTTATTCCGACAGTATCCTGAATCTTGCCCGGAATGCAGGCTCAAAGGATCAGAAGTTTCAACACTATCTCGATCTGAGTTTTCACTGGAGCGACTGGGATACTGCAAAAGCTTTCGGTTATATAAATGAAGCAAAAAATGTTGCGGGCAATCAGCCAACAGAATACCAGGCAGGGCTGCTTGCAAACTTTACCGCAAACATCGTATTCATGCATGATGTGGCAAGGGCAAAGGCGCTGTACATGCAAGCGGATAAGCATTTGTCAAACTATACTACCCCTGAAGCCTGGAGGTTCAGGTCGAAGGCCTGGAACAACTATGGCATTTTGCTGCAGATGGGTGACAGTGCCGAGCAATACATGAACATTATCACCGATCGTGCTATTCCATATGCAAGGAAGGCTGGTGATAGTCTGGCAGTTGGAAATGGATATCTTAACATCGGTTTGTTATTGTCTAACGTGCAGGATCATGCGAACGCAGCCGCATATTTCGAAAGAGCGCTGGCCAGTTTTTCATCGTTGCCTGATGCCGCAGACAGCAAACTGACGGTGTTTGTTCATGCTGCGAAAACTAAACTATTCACGGGTCAGTCTCAGCTTGCAAGGATTTATCTTGATAGCGCCGCAAAGCAGTTTCGTCTTGTGCCACATTCAACATTTGCGGCGCATTACTATCGCACGGAAGGTCTTTACTATCGTGAGGTAAGGAATAAGACAGCGGCCCTGGAGATGTTCCTAAAAGCAATCGGCATTGGCCGTTCAATGAAAGATGACCAGTTGTTGCGGGATACCTATTATCAGATGTATGCTTTGCATCGTGACTTTGGTGAATATGAAGCCGCTAAGAAAAGCCTTTTGCAGGCAAATACATATGATGCAGCTGCCGGACGATCAGACAAACTCCTGCACCTGCGTGAGATGGCGTTTGTCAATGACAAGCTGGGACTTCATAAAGACGCATATCAGCAGATGGTTGAGTTTGCGAAACAGTTGGATAGTCTTAATCAAAGGAACACAGCCCTGAAATTGTTTGATCTTGAAAAGAAGTATAAAACTGTTGAGAAGGAAAATCAGATTCTCAGGTTACAGGATGTAAATCTCGCTCAGCAATCAACTATTGCTTCCAACAACACCTGGATCATTGTGCTGGTGTCAGGATTTCTTGTTGCTTTGCTGATCGGCATAATGGGTTGGATGCTGGCACGCAATCATCGTCGCAGGCTCCAGCAAAAGGAACTGCTGCACCAGCAGGAGCTAAGATCGGTTAAACAACAGGAACAACTAAGCCAGTACAGATCCGTGGTGCAGGTTCAGGAAGAAGAGCGTAACCGGATTGCACGGGATCTGCATGATGGGCTGGGTGGTTTGCTGGCTGGTGTGAAACTCAGGCTGTCAACAATTGTATCAAGAGAACGTAATCCATCTTCTGAGGAGGAGATCAGGACTGTGATTGCAGGGCTTGATCATTCTTCGAATGAGTTGAGAAGGATCTCAAGAAATATGATGCCTGAGTCTTTGCTTTATATGGGCCTTGAGCCTGCATTGGAGGATCTTTGCAGGTATCTGTCAAATCCACTGACTGCAATCAGGTTCCAGGCAATCAATCTTCAGTCCACTTATCCGCAGGCTGTGCTGATCAATGTTTATCGTATTATCCAGGAATTGTTAAGCAATGCGCTTAAGCATGCAAAAGCTTCACAGGTGATAGTGCAGGTTAGTGACGGAGATGGGCATCTTTTTCTGACTGTTGAAGATAATGGGAAGGGAATGGCGGAATCGATTTCAGCGACCAGATCATCTGGTCTGGGGCTTAAAAGTATTGAAAACCGTGTGGCTTTGCTGAAAGGAAGACTTGAGATCGATAGTCATGTTTCACATGGTACTACTACAAATATTGAAATACCACTTGATTATGAAAGACAGGATTAAAGTAATAGTTGTTGATGATCATCCTGTAGTGTTGCAGGGTTTTGTATACATGCTTCAGGATCTTGAAGACCTCGAGCTGATGAATAAATTCACAGAGGCTTCTTCAGCGCTGAATTTTGTTCGTGAAAATGATGTTGATGTTGTATTGCTGGATATCAATTTACCTGATATGAATGGGATTGATGCCTGTCGCGGGATCACCACCATGCATGGTTCAACCCGGGTGATCGCGATCAGTAACATCAACGAACCCAGTATTATTCAGCGGATGCTCGATAATGGTGCTTCGGGTTATCTTCTAAAGAACTGCAGTTCAGAGGAAGTGATCAGTTGTATCAATGATGTGATGACGGGTGAAACAGGTCTCAGTGCGGATGTTCGTAAAATTATGCAAGGATATCGCGCGGGAGAAGTGCCCGTCGTTACCAAACGTGAACAACAGGTGCTTGCAATGCTCGCGCGGGGATTGAGTTCAACGGAAATAGGTGAGGAGATCTTTATAAGTCCCCTCACAGTTGAAAGTCACCGAAGAAATTTATTGCAGAAATTTAAGGTGACAAATGTTGCGGCGCTTGTATATAAAGCTTCTGAGTTGAAATTTATTTAGAGGTATGAGGCAAGGGGTTATCGGGCAATCCAGGGAACGATGGTTTTTCAAAAGTTTTTAATCAAAACATACAGGAACTGAGATCATCGTCATTGCACCGCCAGGATTATAAACATTGCGCATCTGCCATACTACACGATTACATTTTTTGTCTGAACCACCTTCATCATCATTGCCGGATGCTGTACTTTTTCTGCTCATGTTGTAGCTGAAATTAAATACTGTTCCGGCTTCCATGCCACCTGAATTTTCCTGTAGTAATTCAGTTCTGGCGAGCATTTCGAAACTTGTAGCTGTAATATACCCGGTATAGGTTGTTTTTTCTTTGTCACTTAGGAAGTTCCCGGTAATTTTTCCATCTGAAGAAATGTTGAATTGCATTCCACTGCCAGTAAATTGATAATTGTCGCCTGAAGTGTTTCCTGGCAGAATAAAGCCTGCATCTCCCGCGGCCCCGGCATCACTCGCCAGCGCACCAAACAGCACAAATTTGAGAATACTATTCGTGCTGTCTGCAAAGTGAAGACTTGACTTGCCGCTTTTTCCGCCCGAAGCTCCATCTGGTGCTTTGATTGTTACAGAAACATCTCCCATATATGGGTCTCCTTTGTACTGATTCATAAAACCAGCTTCGGTTTTGTCTTTTTTGCAGGAGCTTAAACAAACGATGATCGCGATGATTGATAAGTAGGACCTCATAGATCTGATTTTATAGTTGATCAATATGGTCAGGGTTAACAGGAATGATGTAAAAGTAGGATTGAGATGGATATGGGACAATCCACGAAAACCAGTAAATTCAGAGTTTAAAGTTCCTGTAATTGAATAAGATCACCATAAGCCTGATATTCCAGTTGATCCTTTTTAAGCTCGCTTTTTCCCAGGATCCGTGGAAGCAGCGATTTGGTTTCTGGATCAATACTGAATTGAAAAAAGAGCTTGAAAAGGGAAACGCAGGTTTCAAGATCATTCCAAGAATGGTTTGGCTGAGTAATTTCAAAACGATTGATCTGGAGCAGCGTTTCGAGCAAAAGTCTACTCATAAAATCGTACGAATTGAAAGGGATAAAATATTTACAAAATATTACAGTTTTGAAATCAAAGGTGACACAATGTATTTCAATTGGATCAATGATGATGCGATCATCAAATTTGTCAAAAAAAGTCCTCTCAAAAACTGATATTGTGCAGATTCTTTATCTCCGCCATTACAAAAGTACTATGTGTACTTCCGATACTTTCCACTGATCCGAGTTTATTAAAAACAAAATCCTGGTAGT
>JBEVNF010000136.1:0-5735 GCA_040508255.1 Flavitalea sp. | reverse complement strand
ATCTGCCCGGGTCGCGTTTACAGGAATGAAACTGTAAGCGCCCGTTCACACTGCTTCTTCCACCAGATCGAAGGATTATATATTGATGAGAATGTTTCGTTCGCAGATCTGAAACAGACTTTATACTTTTTTGTACAAAAAATGTATGGCAAGGACATCAAGATCCGTTTCCGTCCAAGTTATTTCCCGTTCACTGAGCCGAGCGCAGAGATGGACATTGAATGCCAGATCTGTCATGGATCAGGATGCTCAGTTTGCAAACGTACCGGCTGGTTAGAAATCCTTGGTTGCGGAATGGTGCATCCGAAAGTTCTGGAGAACTGTGGTATCGATCCCGAAAAGTACACCGGTTACGCTTTCGGTATGGGCATCGAAAGACCTGCAATGCTGAAGTATGGTATTAATGATATAAGGCTGTTCAGTGAAAATGATGTAAGGTTTTTGCGGCAGTTTATCAGCGCAGTCTAACCCCGCCCTGCTTGTCCGGGGCGTTTCAACCTGATAACAGGCGGGGGTGGTCCGCCGAAGCTACACCGTCCCATATCTACGGGATGGTATGGACGGGTGTGAATTTCGATTCAAAACACATTTTTAAATGACAGATGCCGAAAACGCCTCCTCCCCGATTCGCTTAGCGAATCTGCCCGTCGTCAGAGAAGAGGGTATCTGTGTTTGCGGCGCCGGTACCATGGGCAAAGCCATCGCAGAACTAACCGCCAGGCACGGCTACAGAACAATCCTCTTTGACATCGACCTCCCCCACTCAGATAATCCAGACATCACCACCACAAAAAACATCAACGATTGCATCGCTGACATTATCATCGAAGCGATCATCGAAAACGAAGAATCAAAAACAGCTCTATTCCATGAACTCGCGAAACTAAATTCCAGGTCAACCATCTTTGCCACTAACACTTCCTCCATCTCAATAACATCTATCGCGGAAAAGATGCCCAAACCAGAAAGCTTTGCAGGCTTACACTTCTTCAATCCCGTAAAAGCAATGAAGCTTGTTGAAATTATCAAAACATCTCACACTTCAGAAACTACGGTCAATCGCCTTGAGCAATTCGCAGCATCCCTCAACAAAACCTCAGTAACCTGCGCAGATTCGCCCGGCTTTATCGTGAACCGTGTTGCACGCCCCTTCTATCTTGAGGCCCTCAGATTAGCTGAAAATCATGATATACCCATCCCCCAGATCGACGAACTGATGAAAGCAACAGGTTTTAAAATGGGACCATTTGAATTGATGGATCTGATTGGAAACGATGTCAATTTCAAGGTTTCACAAACCATTCATCACGCACTTGGTGAACCTGAGCGTCTGAAACCATCAAACCTGCAGCAGCAAAAAGTCGAAAACAACCAACTCGGCCGCAAAACAGGAATTGGCTTTTACGATTATGCTACAAAACAGAAAGCGGATAACTGATTGATGTATACCTGTTATGAAGTATTTTCGCATCCTCAAACAATGATACATCGATAGGCAAGCCAAAATACTAGTAACAGGCGGAACAGGATTTCTTGGGGCCTACATTATCAGGGAACTTGTAACAAAAGGATTTATCGTCAACGCAATTCGTCGCGGCAATAAACCATTCCCTTCTTTTATCTCTCCCGAAGTATTTAACAAAGTGCAATGGATTGATGGCGACATTCTTGATATTGTTGCCCTCGATGATGCAATGAAAGGCATCGATACCGTGATCCACTCGGCGGCAAAGGTTTCCTTTCAGGCTTCTGACAGAACCGAAATGTTCAGGACCAATATTGAAGGCACTGCGAATGTGGTGAATATGGCGCTTGAGAACAATGTGCGGAAACTGATACATGTAAGTTCTGTTGCTGCGCTCGGTCGTACGAAAAATAGCGATCCGGTAACCGAGGAAAAGAAATGGGAGCAAAACAAACTCAACACCAATTACGCCCTCAGCAAATATCATGGTGAGATGGAAGTCTGGCGCGGTATGGGCGAAGGTTTGAATGTTACTGTTGTGAACCCGAGTACGATCATTGGTTACGGTGACTGGAACAATTCAAGCAGCGCAATATTCAAAAATGTATTTGATGAGTTCCCGTGGTACAGTACTGGTATAAATGGATTTGTGGATGTTGAAGACGTGGCAAAAGCAGTTGTTGATCTTATTGATGCGGACTCTGCCGGTGAAAGATTTATTCTTAATGGCGAGAACTGGACCTTTCAGCAACTGTTCAATACAATTGCAAAAGGCTTCAACAAAAAGCCACCGCACCGTGAAGCAACCAAAACACTTGCAGAAATTGCGTGGCGACTCGAGAAACTGAAAGCTGTCTTTACCGGCAAGAAGAGTTTACTAAGCCGCGAATCTGCCAGCATCTCACAGTCAAAAACCTACTTCAGCAATCAGAAGATACTTGGTTTTTTGCCTGCGTTCCAATTTACGCCGCTTGAACAAAGCATTGCGCTTGCCTGCAGACGTTACCTTTCAGGCGCACCCCTGGCCTGATCACCATCACCTGACTGCATACTGAACGCCAATACAAAAACGTTTATATACTGTATCAAATAATATACATGAAAAAGATCAACTGTATTATTTTGCTGATCTGCATCTCATTTGCAGCAGTTGCTCAGAACTTTTCAGTTATTGGAAAGGTAGTTGACTCAACCACCGGCCAGCCATTGACTAAAGCTTCTGCATTTTGCCAGAACACAACTTTCGGAACGATTACCAACAATGATGGCCTGTTTTATCTAAATCTTCCACATGGAGGTTATGATCTTGTGATCTCCTACACCGGATATGAAAAGAAATTACAACGTATCAGTAACACACAATCAAATAAAGACACTCTGGTTTTTGTGATGTCACCACTCGACAATTCCATGGAACAGGTAGCGGTTGTTGCAAGTAATGAAGTTGCAGATGGCTGGAACAAGTACGGCAAATTCTTTACTGACAATTTTATAGGCACCACACCGAACGCCGGCGAATGTGTAATACAGAATCCGGATGCATTGAGATTTTTTTACACCAAGAAAAGAAACAGGCTCAAGGTTACGGCAAAGGAAGATGTGGTTGTGATAAACAATGCGCTTGGATATAAAATACGCTATCAGCTCGACTCATTCAGTTACGACTACAACACCAATGTTAGTCAATACACCGGCTACCCTTTCTTTGAAGAAATGGACAGTACTGAGGATGTGAAAACAGACTGGGAAAAGAACCGTGCAAAAACCTACCTCGGCTCAAGGCTGCATTTTATGCGTGCTTTATATGACAGTTCGGTCGTAGAAGAAGGATTTATGGTAGAGAAAATGGACAAAGGTTCAAGAAGTACCACTGCTTCAAAAGTTGAAAACATCTACGATACCGCAAGTTATTATGTTGACAGCAGCGGTGTGATCATGAGCTGGAACGGCAGGTACCGGGTGAGTTACACAAAAGTGCATCCTGATAAAAAATTTCTTGCTGAATACAAACTTGCCCCGAACACAGTTTTGCAGGTTACACTCCTGAATATCAATGATGGATTTGTAGTCGAACAGAACGGATACTTCTACGATCAGTACGATGTGGTTAATTCAGGCTACTGGGCGTGGAAGAAACTTGCCGAAACCTTACCGTATAATTATGAATACCAGTAGAGTTCCGGAAACAGCTATCAATCTTCACCCATAACTTTTTTCCATAAGGCAGGAATTCGTTTTACCCAAACGAATTCCTTTTTTTTGTGGTTTGCATCTTCCACAGGTGAACCAAAATAGATTTTGCCACCTTCAATGGTTTTATGAACACCGCTCTGTGCAAGCACTACGGCATTATCACCAACTGTTAGTGTTTTCGAAACACCAACCTGACCCCAGAGTATCACCCCATCACCTAAAGTTGTCGCGCCGGCAATACCAACCTGGGCAGCGATAAGACAATTCTTCCCCACGATGGTGTCATGACCGATATGGATCAGGTTGTCAAGCTTTGATCCCTTGCCTATGATCGTATCATGACTCACACCACGATCGATCGTACACCCTGCACCTATCTCAACATCATCCTCAATGATCACCCTTCCGCCGCTTTCCATGCGTTTATACCATACTTCCCTGTCCTTTTTGGTGTTATAGTAAAAAGCATTTGATCCGATAACAGTTCCGGCCTGGATCACCACATTATTACCAATCTCGCAATATTCAAGGATCGTGACATTGGGATGGATCACAGTATTCTTACCGATCTTAACATGCTGACCAATGAACACATTTGGTGCGATGTAAGCCGAAGGATCAACCTGTGCAAGACCACTTTTCAACTCTGATGTATAGGCAAATGGTCTGAAATGACGAACGATCTTCTGATAAGCCTCAAACGGCTGATCCGTTACAAGCAGGGCTTTCCCATCGGGAAATTCTGTTTTCTTATTGATGATGATAAAGCTTGCAGCAGAGTTTATACACTTGTCATAATATTTCGGATGATCCACAAACACAAGATCACCTGGTTCAACACGGTGAATCTCGTTAATACCCTTTGCGAGGGCATCCTTGTTACCTAAAACTTCAGCACCTATCAGGTCTGCTATCCATTGAATCGATACCGGGGTGGGAAAATTCATTGCAATCGGTTTTATGTTGAATTAACTAAGGCAAAAGTAATCTACCGCTATCATCTACACATCAGCTTTAACTCATTTTAAAAAACGATCTGCTGAAACATAGTATTGACAAGCATTTCAGCACATCTGTATATGAACAGTTTAATACTTTATGATAAGAACCGAACATTAACTCAGCTTAATCTGCTAATGATAACCCTGATGAAGCGACCATTTTCCACACGCTAAAAAAAAATGTGCATAAAATATGTCTTAAATTTTTTTTATAAAGAAAAAATTCTTTTTAATATTGTGTAGGGAAATTTGATTCCCACTACTTACTAACCCATCTACATAATAAATCTCCCGACTCATCGGGAGGTTTTTTTTTGAAGTATGTCCAGCTATTTCTCCATTCATAAGCCTTTCAACGTACTATCGCAATTCACATCGCAGGAAGGAAAACAAACATTGAAAGATCTCTTCAAATTCCCTGTTGACGCGTATCCTGTGGGAAGACTGGATTACGACAGCGAAGGTTTACTTATCATCACAAGCGATAAAACACTTAATCACAAACTGCTTAATCCGTCCTTTGGTCATGAACGCGAATACTGGGTTCAGGTTGATGGAGCGATCAATGAAAAGGCATTGGAACAACTTACAAATGGAGTTGAGATAAGCATAGATGGAAAGACGCATCATACAAAACCTGCCATTGCTTCAATCTTCCAGGCTCCTCCTGCCGTAAGTGAAAGAAATCCCCCTGTACGTTTTCGCAAAAGCATTCCAACAAGCTGGATCAGTTTAACATTAACTGAAGGAAAGAACAGGCAGGTTCGTAAGATGACTGCAGCAGTTGGATTTCCAACATTGAGACTGATACGATACCGCATAGCCGGTGTTACGCTTGATCATATGCAGCCTGGTGACTTTACTGAATGGAATCGCAGAGATCTGTTTGCTTTACTGGGAATCTGATTTGTATCCTATTTCAGCATCAATGCCTATCTTGGGACCACAAAAATTGGAATTATGCTAAAATCCATGACTGGTTTTGGAAGAACCGAAAGATCCGTAGGCGATAAGACATTCCTGGTAGATATAAAATCACTGAATGGAAAGCAATTTGAGCTGAACCTGAAGATGCC
>JBEVNF010000004.1:0-3909 GCA_040508255.1 Flavitalea sp. | reverse complement strand
TAGGGATGAACCTAAACAGAAATTTACTTTTTTCTATAACACCGGTAAACTCTCTGAAATAAAAACAGAGGAAAATGGTGTGTTGAGAACCTATGCAAAAGTCGAATATGATAACACTGGAAAAAATGTCAGGTCAGTAACGTTTGATGATAACAATGGTGTAAACAATGGTAAGGTCACCTATGCCTACGACTACAGCAAAAAGGTGGCAGCCCAGTACGTTCCGGATGATGAGGTGGGTCACCATTTCTGGGCTTTCCTTAAATATCTGAACATTCTTGAAGAACTGAAACCTGAAAATCTTCTGACAGGGTCCTTTCTAAGAACTGAACACGTACCTGGCGATCAGACCCGGGTGTACTCTGAGCATCGTTTCGACTCAAAAGGCAGACTGATATCATTCAGGTTAGCTGAAGGATGGGGAGGTTATACACCGCAACCTGGAGATGGCACCGATTGGGATATTACCTGGAAATAAAACGACCTGTGCATTATGTCTGAAACAACCCCGCAGCCACTCAATGATGCTGCGGGGTTTATGGTCCATCCTATGAAAAGTTCGGGATCCCCCCTGGAACCATTACCAAACATTTAAACTTATTTTATGCAAAAAAAAATCTATCTGCTGTTGTCACTATCACTGGTGATCCTTTCCTGTAGCAAGTTCGAACAAATCAAAGACCATTTTGATGATCCCGCGCCAGGAAATAAAAATGATTTTACTGGTGCCAATGCTCAGGGAGAAGCACTGAAAAATTATCAGCTTGAACCTATTCCTTATCTCTTCAAAAAAATCTATAACGGCGATAAGCTCAAACAGATCATCACCGGGTATTATAACCATGGGGTTGGCCTGGTTGAAGGTTTTGATTCACTTGCGGTGATTTATACTTCCCAACAGGTTATCTTCCTCCGCAGCAATAAGGATACAGCAGCGTCCTTCACAATGCACGCAAACGGCAAACCGATCAAAGCCAGGGCTAGCCGACTTATGCGTCCCGGTGAACCACTGCAAACTTTCAATTTTATTTATTCGAATGGAAAACTGGAATACCTGCTCATGCCGGATAATATGATCAACGACGTGTATGCAAAGATTCAGTATGAAGCAGGCAAAAAAAACATCAGCTCTTTGTCTGTACAGAACGGTACCCTTGACGTTAATGATAAGATAACCTACACCTGGGATCACACCAAAAAAGTGAAATCTCAATTTTATGCTGATGAAGGGACGATTGCAAACTTTTGGAAATTTCTTTGCTATCTGAACTGGCTGGAAGAACTCAATGGTGAGAATTTACTCCAGTCAGTTTACATCGAAGGAAATGATTATCCTTATGACATGATCCGAAAATACAGCAATCATAAACTGGATTCAAAAGGACGCCTCACTTCATACTATGCGAGTGAAACAAGAGCTGAGCATGGTACAGAAAATGAACCGAGAAAGTGGATAATTTACTGGAAGTAAAACCTGAGATCATGAATCGGGCGTTTTCGCCCGGTTCATCTTTAATCAATGATGGTTATCAAAACCTCATGCTCTCTCGGCCCCTGCACAACAGGTTTCTTATTGAGGTGAGGTGAAGCAAAACCGAAGCACGCAATTGCGATGCCGAGTAAAGTTGATGCAGAGTAGATAACCATTCTGTCAGTTTCCGGTGAATCAATAAAATATGTGAACACGTAAACTATACCATACGAAGCGTATTCAAAAAGTATGGCGAAGTAAAGAAAGATCTTTGCTTTCTCCCTGTCCGGTGAATCCATATCCTGGAAATACCTGACAATCTCCGCTATTACCAGCACAAGTGAAACAATCACTCCCCCACCCATCAGGTATTTAAATGATGATTCAGTAAACCCACGAAGCAATCCGTTCATGATCTCCACAAATATGTAAACGGGGATCAGCAGTTTGGTAAGATGCTTCATCGTTTTATGAGTGGTGTTCAAATAAAATATGAACATCACAAATGGAACATCAATAATATTATTAAATACTATCCCTATAATTTGGTCGAGCCAACGTGGTAGGATATAAGGTGACAAGTGCATTAGTCCACCAAGCGCCCAGTAACACGAGAACATTACAATTGGTAAGTCTTTCCACATTTTACGAAGGAGTACAATAGCAAGCGGAACATAATACGCAATGAGTGCGATCCAGGATATAATATGATTTATTTGCTCTTTCAATTGGTTGAATTACGATGCAAAATCGCTAAAACGCAGACTAATATTGTCTTATACAATATATTCAGTATTAGTACTTTTTTAGATTTATGCATAAAATACGATCCCGCTCATCATTTTGCGAAATGCAGCATCGATCTATCATATAGCTTTGCTTATATTCGAAACGTAAAACCAAAACATGAGAAAAATTTACCTGTTATGCAGTGTTGTGCTGCTAAGCTTTATAAGTGTTTCTGCGCAGGAAGCTGACTATGCAAACGATTATCTCAGCCCTGCTTTTCATGCTTCGAGACGTGACTCGGCGAGAGCGCGCTTACCACAAAATTCAGTGATGGTAATTACAGCATTCCCTGTTCGTAATTTTTCGAACGATGTTGATTACAACTATCATCAGAATCCCGACCTCTATTATTTTACGGGTTATAATGAACCAAACTCAATGCTATTCCTGTTCAGGGAACCTCAAACAGCTGCCGATGGTTCAACTTATAAAGAGTTGTTCTTTATACAGGAAAGAAATCCGCAACAGGAACAATGGACCGGCAAACGTCTGGGTGTGGAAGGCGTGAAGTCGAAGCTTGGGATCTTAAATGTATTTGTTGGCAAGGAGTTTAAAGACTTTCAGCTTGACCTTACAAAGTTTGATACGATCGTAACGGATCGTCTTCCACTATTACCAACACCTCCCGGCAGGGATAATGGATCACTTGCCGGCCTGGTTGCAAACCTGAAACTTAAAGCGGGTTTATCTCCGGAGCAACCCGAAAGCAGCAAATTCGCATACACAGCTTTCAGGCAGATCACCGGTGCACTGAGAGAGATCAAAACGGAAGAAGAACTGGTGCTTCTACGCAAGGCCATCGAGATCTCATGCATCGGTCAGGCCGAGGTAATGAAGTCAATTAAACCGAATATGTCGGAGCGTGAGGTTCAGGGTCTTCATGAATTTGTACACAAGAAATATGGTGCAGAGAATGTTGGGTATCCCTCAATTGTTGGTACCGGCAACAACGGATGTATTCTGCATTATACTGAAAATGCCCGGTTGAATGTTGACAGGCAAATGTTACTGATGGATGTTGGCGCCGAATATCATGGTTATACTGCCGACATCACGAGGACCATTCCCGCTAATGGCAAATTCACACCTGAACAAAAAGCGATATATGAGATCGTTTACCAGGCACAGGAAGAGTGTTTCAAAATGTGTAAAGAAGGTGTCAGCTGGAGAGAAGTAAACCAAAAATCAAAAGATATTGTCGCCGCGGGTCTGATCAGACTTGGCATTATCTCTAAAAAAGAAGAAGCATCAAAATTCTATCCTCATGGACTTGGCCATCATATCGGAATGGATGTGCATGACCGATCAGTTTCGGGCACCCTAAAAAAGAATATGGTGATGACCATCGAACCAGGTATCTATATTCCTGAGAACAGCAACTGCGATAAAAAATGGTGGGGCATCGGTGTGAGGATCGAAGATGATATTCTGATCCGCGAGAAAGATTATGAACTGCTTTCTACAGCGGCACCAAGAAAGATCGAAGAAATAGAAAAAAAGATCGCGGAGAAAAGCGTTATGGAAAACTACAATCTTCCACCTCTGCAAGCAGCGAAGAAAGCATTTTAATACAGTGTAATAACAGATAAACTTTATAAAGAATTGGTTTTTAGCAATTCACCATTCCTTATTAAAGTTCAGATGCGGCC
>JBEVNF010000537.1:0-5096 GCA_040508255.1 Flavitalea sp. | reverse complement strand
CATATATCCCGTAACCCATGTTGACCGGTTACATCCCCATCATTCGACTCTGTAGTTCCAAAACAAAGATAATTTCCATCCGAAGCAACAATGGCGCCCTTGAATTGGTCGTCTTTTGTGCCACCGAGGCTTTTTTGCCAGATGATCTTACCGGTAGGAGATAGTTTCACAACCCACGCATCTGTTGTAGTTGTCGGACCATGATGTCCCGTAACATCCCCGTCATTGGATTTGGACGACCCGACCATGAGCAATTGATCGTTTGGCAATGAGATCACCCTTGCTGCCTTGTCCTCGCCAGAACCGCCAAGACATTTTTGCCAGATGATCGATGGCGCATATTGTTGTGCTGATGCGGGAGAAAAATGCAGCAGGAATAAAATGATTAATACGTTCAGTTTCAGGCTCTTCATCAGGTAAGGTTTCAGGGATTGTAAAGCAAAACCAATAACGCCTTTTTCAGGGTCAAAGTGTATGACATTAAAATTTTACATCAATTAAAGTATGGACCTCTCACGAAAGCAATCTGGACCGCTGACCAAAATACAATGACTCTGAATTTTTCAATTTTGTGATATAAAAAATACATCATGAAAAAAACAGCATTGGTAACCGGGGCATCATCCGGTATTGGAAAAGCAACTGCGAGAGAACTGGCGAAAGCCGGATATAAAGTTTATGGAGCATCCAGGAATACAAACAGGATGGCAGATCTGAAATCTGAAGGTATTGAGATCATCGAACTGGATGTTGCAAATGATGACTCAATTGTTTCTACTGTCAATAAGATCATTCAACTTGAAGGCTCTGTTGATGTGCTTGTAAACAATGCAGGTTACGGACAATATGGTTCGATCGAAAATGTTAGTCTCAGTGAAGCCAGGTATCAGCTTGAAGTGAATTTGTTTGGCGCGGTAAGATTGATCCAGCTTGTGCTTCCATACATGCGCGCAAATGCGTTTGGAAAGGTCATCAACGTCACTTCTGTTGGCGGCAAACTGGCAACTTCTTTTGGCGGATGGTATCATGCCAGCAAGTTTGGGTTGGAAGGTCTGAGTGATTCTTTAAGACAGGAAGTGAAATCTTTTGGGATCGATGTGATCGTTGTGGAGCCTGGTGCCATTGAAACAGAGTGGGGTAGCATTGCCACGGACAATATGCTGAAAAGTGCTGCCGGTACAGTTTACGAAGATGAAGCAAGGAAAAGAGCTGAATTCCTTAAGCAAAGTAGTAGGGTTGCATCTGATCCGAAAGTAATTGCTGATCTGATCCTTGAAGCCGTGACAGCAATTAAGCCTCAAACCCGTTACTTTGGTGGAGCCTACGCTGCGGAAATGCTGGAAGCAAGAAAGCATATGAGCGATGCTGAATTTGATGCTTTGCTGGCCGGGCCGCTAAACTGATTTCGGCAAACAGGCAGCATTTGCACTGCTGCTTGTTTTGTAACTTCGTCAAAGTAATTTTTATCCATGAAAGTCGGTTCAGAAGAAAAACAAAGCATTCTTTATTCCTGCCTGTACAGGTCCAAAATCCAGCGTGAACAACGGGTCGATTTTCATTCACTGGTATACATTCAATCCGGAATTATTGAGTTTGCGACGTCAGATGGAACAAAACAACACAAATCTGGAGACATCATTCTTGTGCGACGCAATCAATTGAGCCGAAGTGAAAAAATACCCGCGGCAAGCGGTGAGCCTTTTAAATCAATTGCTTTGTTTCTTGAGCCCGATCTGCTCCACAAATATGCCATTGAGAAAAATATCGGAAATCTTCCGGTTTATACGGGTAGTAAATTCCTTGATCTTACTTCAAATAAATTCCTGTTTGCATTCTTCCAGTCTCTGCTTCCTTATTATGATAATCCAGAAGCATTAACACCAGCGCTCACCGAACTCAAATCAAAAGAAGCGATTGAATTGCTTTTGCGATCAGCCGGCAATGCCAGGGAGTTCCTGTTCGACTTCAGTGAACCACACAAGATCGATCTAGAATCTTTTATGCTGAAGAATTTTGAATTCAATGTGCCGGTGAAAGAGTTTGCAAGACTAAGTGGCAGAAGTATCTCAACCTTTAAAAGAGATTTTCAGAAGCTGTTTGCTACAACGCCGGAAAAGTGGTTGAAGGAGCAACGATTGGAGCGCGCGCATTACCTGATCAAAAACAAGAAACAAAAGCCGGCAGATATTTATCTGCGCGTTGGGTTTGAAAATTTGTCTCATTTTTCAACTGCGTTTAAGGAGATGTTCGGCGTGAGTCCTTCGATGATCTGAGATCGTGAATCAACTCATTTCTCAAGAATTTTAATGTAACAAAATAAATCACAATCTTACCTGTTTATAAATAATCAGGTTTGAGAACATATTCGATCTATTCTTCCGCTCAAAGTTATCTCCCAGTCCTTGCTCTGCTATGCATTGCTGCGTTTGTTGTGCTGGGAGTTGTTTCTTTCCGGCGTGAAAAAAGCAATATCCCTTTTGTGTTTTTTAACGCAATGGGGCTAGTCTCCATCTTGATTCTCTCAAGACTATTTTATCTTGGTTTGGGCATCCAGGGACAGTGGAATTTGAATCGCATGATCGGTTGGCAGCAAACCTCCGTGTACGTTAGTTTCTTTGATGATTCACGGGTGAGTTTCATTTTGATCATAACTATCATGCTTATCATGTTTTGGTCAGGATATTTTAGAAAAAGCCGACACTTCCGTCGTTAGGTATTTTCGGGAAATGCTTTCAGACAATCCATTTGCGAATACATGGCACACTTTTTACTATTATATAATCGTTGCTAATCTTATCAATGTAAAAACTCAACGATGCTACCAGAAAATCCTACAACAAACGATGAACTCCTCACCATCGATATTTACAATCCTAATGAACTTTCTTACTGGACCATGGGTCTCCAGGTAACTGATGAAGAATTGAAACGTGCGGTTGCCGAAGTCGGGCCAATGGCGAGTGATGTTTGTCGCCAGATTTATGGTCAGCAGGCAAATGCATAAACCCATAGCCTCGGCTCTGAAATAAATCAAAGTCCGGTACTCCTGAAAATATTCAGGGTTCCGGACTTTTTTTCAACAAGCTTAACTCAAAAAAAGAATTAGATTCCTGTAACCAATACTTTTTCAAATGTCATCCAGGCATTTATTAATTGCTTTTAGTCTGTTGATATTAGTTTCCAATTGTGACGACAACCATCTCCCGGGAACCAAGGCAATGGATGCTGTAAAAGCTTACGCGGAACGTGACCGGAGTCAATGGTTCACAGTTAAACCACCCCGTTATTACAATATTTTTGATACTGCTAAAAGTATCATCGACAATCTGGATTCAGGTTACGTAGATACATTTTCGATAAGGAAAACCCGATTCAGAGTGTATTCAGATCCCGACAGTAGCGGTGAACTTACTCTTCAAGTTTTCAGGAATAGCTCCTGGGTAAACAATCTTAAAATTGATTACGCTTTGAATGGTTATTCCTATGATTTTGACCTCAACCTCGATGGATTCGATGATCTCTCAATTAATTATCGAAGGGGAAGCGGATTGTATTTTTTTGATACTGCGAAGTTGGAGTTCTGTAATGATGCAATTAGTATAGCTTTTCGATGCCTCCTGCTCGATACTGCGGGAAAGATTTATGCTAACTACTATGATGGACCAGGATTCACCGATTCCGATTTATTCAGACTGGACGGTCTCAGGCAAATATATCTATACGAATCAGAAATGAGAGACGAAATGGATTCAGTGAAGGAAATAAGAACTGCGAGACTGTATAAAGTGAGAAACGGCGATTCTGCAGACACCATATTCGTTGATCAACAAAAATTTGATCTTATTAAAGATGAATTCGATGATAAACAATACTGGAGGCGCATTATCAGGAAATATGGAAAATAATGGGAGAATTGACACTGAACAGTTCCATATCAAATCCGCATTTTTCCAAAATCCAACGCCACAGCTCCGGGAGTGTAACCTCTCACTTTAAATACTTTTCTGTCAGCCGGCATAAAGTTAGATTCACCTCCCCTTCTTGTGTAGATCGCGATTCCGCCGCCCCCGCCACCACCGGGCGCTCCCATAAACGGTGGGGGAAATGCTTTAACAATAGCGATATCGTTCATTGGTATGTTTGCGATCTGTTGAGCGGATACTCTGGTTTCATCAAGGAAGAAAGTTACTGGTCCGCCACGCCATCTTGCATCACCACCATTAAAACCTCCGGAAATCTGTAATCCGGCCACTCTTCCCTGCAGATAGGTAAAGATATTCGGGGAACTTATTGCGAGCGGATCATCGAGGATGCTGATTACTCTTTCATTATTGGAACGAAACAAACCACTCACGTTTTTTTCACTGTACTGTTGGGCACGGGTTTTACCCGAGCCTTTCACAATAACTGCTGGAAGCACAGTGCCACGATCTTTAAAAATTGTTTCAGGGGTTTCTACCGGCTGATTAAGTGTGGGACGAACTGCATCTGGTGGATTACCGATATAGAAGGTTCTTCCTGCAACTGCGAGTGGTTCGAAAGTTGAATCAAGCTGGCTTTTTATGGTGATGTTTATTGACTGATTTTTATCTCTTGTTCCCTGGAACGCGATCACGGCATTATCTTCAAATGCCCAGTTATTGATTGCAAATTTTCCATCCGGAGCAACGGACACATCCTGTTCGTCCCATTCTCCTGAACCTGTGAGCAACATAGCCTTTAACGTTCCGATGTTTTTTGCGTCCTTAACCTGCCCGGTAACTTCAAACGAACGTTCCTGTAATCCGGCTAATACCGTGTATTTTCCGAGTGGTAAAGATTCAGGCAGAAAAATGGCGCCGGAAGCTTTTCCTTTCAAAACCGGCCAGCGAAGACGAGTGCGCGCACCATCTTCATTTTCAATAATCAATTCTAGCGTTGCAAGTGGCTGATTGCTGATCTCGCTGCCGTTATAACGTGCAGTTACAAAAAGCGAATCACCTGGTGCGAATACACCCTTGTTGAGCTTTAGTTCAAGCTGATCTGTATTGCTTTGTGCGTATGGAGATGTTGCAAAAACCGTAAATAAAGTTGCCAAAAAAAGGGAAGGTTTCATG
>JBEVNF010000569.1:0-3222 GCA_040508255.1 Flavitalea sp. | reverse complement strand
TTCTTACTTTTATTTTTTCAAGTTCCTCTGCGCCACCCATATGGTTCAACACAACATCTATGTAAACTTTTAAACCAGCGTCCCTTGCAGCAGCAACAGCCGCCTGGTAATCAGACTTGCTGCCATATTTGGTTGCCACCGTCTTCTTCTGATCAAACTCGCCCAGATCATAAATGTCATATACATCATAGCCTTCCGACAGGTTACCGCGCGTGCCTTTATATGCAGGGGGCAACCAGGCGGCGGTAATTCCCTGTTCCATTAAATGCTTTACTGAATTTTTAAATCTGTTCCAATGCTGTCCATCTGCGGGGACATACCATTCAAAAAACTGGATAAGCGTTTGGTTAACTGCCATATTGATCAACTTTGAAATCGTTTCCGAAATTGGGTACCGGGGTTGTTATGCGTCGTACCATGTTAAAAAACCATTCCAGATTTTAACCCGGCGGGCATTTTGCGCAGTTTGGCAGACAAATGGTAAAAGAGGTTTTGATAAACCCATAATCATGATCTTACCATCGTCAACATACAGAATTCAGTTTAATAAGAATTTCAATTTCAAACATCTCCTCAACATTCTGGATTATCTCGAAGATCTGGGCATTACCACCATATACGCCTCGCCTATATTGCAGGCTGCCAAAGGAAGTGAGCACGGTTATGATGGCATTGATGTTACAAAGATCAATGAAGAACTTGGCACCGAAGAGGACATGAGGAAACTTGCGGAAGGTCTTAAAAAGAAAAATATTGGCTGGATCCAGGACATTGTACCCAATCACCTGGCTTTCGATCCTAACAACGTGTGGCTCAAAGACGTACTCGAACGAGGAACGAATTCCTCATACGCTAACTATTTTGATATCGACTGGGATCATCCTTTTTATACCGGCAAACTAATGGTGCCTTTTCTGGAAGCACCGGTTGCCGAATGTCTCGAACAAAATATTCTTAATGTAAGATTCCAGGAAGATGGATTTTACCTTGCTTATCGTGATCTGTATTATCCTATCAGCCTGGAAACTTATCCTTACCTGATATCAGGATGTCTGACAGATGAATTCAATAGTGTTAACTCCATCCTGAACGCGCTGGTCAGCAGCAATGGAATAACTTATGAACAATGCTGCGGGATGAAAGCTGAGTTAATGGCCCAGCTAAATGATGAGACAGTTTCCGCAAACATCCAGGAAAAGCTTAAAACGATCAATGCTGACCATTCCGCGCTCTCATACATCATCGGTTCACAACATTACGCGCTTTGTTTCCATATGGATTCAAACACAACGATCAACTACCGACGTTTTTTCAATGTAAATGGTTTGATCTGTCTCCGGATGGAAGATGAACCTGTTTTCAATGCTTATCATGCTTTGATACATAAATTATATGAACGCGGACATATACAGGGTCTGCGTATCGATCACGTAGATGGTTTGCGAAACCCTGTAGAATACGCCGACAGGCTTCGGGCAATGTTTGGCGAAGATTGCTATATCATTGTTGAGAAGGTGCTTGACGATCAGGAACAACTTCCTGAAATGCGGATACAGGGAACAAGTGGCTATGAGTTTCTTTCTTACATCAACCAGGTGATCACTGACAATAAAGGTTCAGAGAAGTTGCTGAAAGTTTACAACTCTTATGTTCCCGAATTTTCAGATTATGGAAGGATGATTTTTGATAAGAAGCTGGCTTTTCTTGAGCCTTATCTGAATGGCGAATGGGATAATCTTTTAAGACTATTGTTGTCACTTAACCTGATTGAGGACGAAGAGATCAAGATGTCTGCACTCAAAAAAGCATTGGGTGTGTTCATGGCTGCTTTTCCGGTGTATCGTGCCTATGTTGAAAAAATGCCGCTCGATGCGAACGATGCCGAGCTTGTGCAGGCTGGCTTTGAGAAGGCACGTGCTATACACCCCGAACTAAGTTATGAACTGAAAACACTCGAATCGCTGTTTCATCCGCATGAGGACGAAACAAAAACAAACAACCGGCTCATTTTTGTACAACGTCTCTTCCAGTTTACAGGGCCGCTTGCGGCAAAGGGAATGGAAGACACAGTATTCTATCTGTATAACCCGCTTATATCTCACAACGAAGTTGGTGATCAGCCAAAGAAACTTGGCATCAGTGCAAAGGAATTTCACGAACAGATGATCCACCGTCAGAAGAATCAGCCCTATTCTCTTAACTGCACATCTACCCACGATACAAAGCGTGGTGAAGATGCACGTGTACGCATCAACATTATCAGTGAACTTGCAGATGAGTGGAAGTCGCTGGTAAAACACTGGCAGGAGATCAATGAACCTTACAGGCAATTGATCAAAGGAGAGAAGGCACCAATCGTCAATGATGAATATTATCTTTATCAGACAATTATCGGAGGTTTTCCTGAAGACCTAAAAGTGACACGCGAATTTGTTGAACGTACGAAAACCTATTTCACAAAGGTATTGCGTGAAACAAAGCTCAAATCCGAATACATCAATCCCAACTATAGTTATGAAGCAGCATCATCTGCTTTTATTGAACACTTACTGAATTCAAAGGATTCGTTTCTTCCTTCGATGATGCCGTTTGTAAAAAAGATTATCGGTTACGCAAACATCTATACGATGGTGCAGGTGATCATTAAATGTGCTGCTCCTGGTATCCCTGATATTTATCGTGGGTGCGAGTTGTGGGATCTTAGTTATGTAGATCCTGATAACCGTCGTTACGTGAACTATGACCTCCGGAAACGTCTGCTTCACGAGCTGAAGGAAAATGATAAAACAAGCCGCGATGCAGTGCTTCAATGGGCCGAAAAAAATTACCAGATCGGTGCACAGAAGTTTTTTGTAACGCGCGAAATTCTCAGGTTCAGAAGGGCGAATGCTGAATTATTCAGTGAAGGCGAGTACATCCCGGTATACGGCAAAGGCTCTGAGCGTAGTGTGATCTCTTTTATCAGGAAACATGGTAACAAACAGGTGCTTGTGATATTACCGCTTGGGGTGGTTGATGATACCGGTAAAGATCTTCAATTGCAGCTTCCGGCAGGTTCAGCGACCGAATGGACCAACATTTTCACCAAAGAAGAGGTTTCGGGGGATATCAATGTGCATGAGCTTTATAAAAAATTCCCGGTTGCAGTTCTGAGTTCAAAGACTGAAAATTAGGCAGTTAGAGCTCCCGGCCGTCAGAACGTCTGAAATTTTCCAATAAAAC
>JBEVNF010000476.1:0-3886 GCA_040508255.1 Flavitalea sp. | reverse complement strand
AATGAACAGGAGCAAGTAATTTCCACATCGGCGCAAATTTTAATCAGGATTGTTTATCGATATATCAGGCGTTCAATATGTTCATGGTAACTTCAAGCTGAACCCAAACATATTGAACGCCTGAACCGAAGACACACTATTGCTTTAACACCCTCAAACTTGCATTTCCATATCTTAAGATGTAAACGCCCGGCATCAGCATACTGATATCAGTATCCAACTGTATCGTGCCAGCCTGTACCGACTGAACCAAAACCTTCACACCTCTCAGATCAAATAGCTGTAACTTCTCATTACCTGTTGCTGCCTGCGGTAGTTGTACATGCAGATTGGTTTTTACAGGATTCGGAAACACTTTTAATACTCCTGCCTTTACATTGAATGAAACCAGTCTTACTTCTGAATAGGTTGTTGTTCCATCAAGATCAACCTGTGCAAGACGATAGTAGTTGCTGGCATCAAGTGGGGTCTTATCCGTGTATTGATAATTCTGAACAGTCGTTGATGTTCCAACCAATGATGCTACGCTGCCAATTTTTGTAAAAACTCTTCCATCAGCCGATCTTTCTATATCAAAGCGATCATTGTTTGATTCAGTGGCTGTTTCCCAACGCAACAACGAAGTATTATCAACTGCTTTTGCAGTGAATGACCGAAGTTTGACCGGAAGCGCAGCATTCGTTTTCATGATAACGAAATTGCTGAAGCCCGTAACGCCGAATTCAAGGTAATAACCTGAGATCTCAGTAACACCAGCAACTGTATTTTGAATGGTTCCCCAGGCAGAAGGTTGTATCCCCTGGTCGTCTGCAGTTGGAGTATATGCAGCAGGCGCAGTACCATTTGATGGTTGTTTCATCACCATAAGATCTCCCGGATCACGAATGGTGGGATCAGCAGCTTTCAATGCATCAAGATCATCTTTAGTAAATATCAGCCTCACCTGTATTGTAGCATTGGATGGATGATTTGTTACTGAGATAGTGTAATTACGGTTGAGATAAGGTTTACCATCAACCGTACGCAATGGCTGATTGAAAATTTCAAAGGTTGACACTGAAACCGTTCCCAGGTCATAATCATCCTTAATGGACACTACCGGGGTTGCCACATTTGTTGTTGCACCGGATACCGGAACCTGGAAGACCGTCCATGCTTTGCTGCTTCCGATCATTGTCTGCGGATTGCTTTGCGTCATACGCGAACCTGCTCCGCTGCCGGGCGGCACAACGGTGAGTTGCGCCTGCAAAAACGGTGGCTGATAATCTGCATCCAACAGGTTGTCGAGATGCCGCATGTATACATTGAGACCGGTGTAGCCATCCGGCGTTCTGCGGTAATCGGTCCAGGCCATTACACCTTTCCCACCAGCATCCATGACCATCGCAGGTGTTTGTGGATAGTAATAGGAACCAGCAACACCACCGGAGTTCAGTGGAAGACCAAGAGCGCCCCAACGCAATTTGCCACCGGGATCCAGCGGACTGGCCTTTACATAATCGCGACCATTCGGACCCACATAATAGAATGTGGCATTACCGGCGCCATCACCGGCAATGTATGGGAAACGATCATTGTATGTACCTATTCCGACCAATACACCATTCTTCTGTGAAGTATTTAATTCGACAGCAAATGCATCTGCACTTTTACGAACCACTTTCGCTTCCTGGTAATAGAAAGGTGAAGGTCCGCTGCCGGTTGATAAACCATTCAATGAACTGATTACAAATGCCCTGTTACCGGATGAAGTCAAAGAGTAATCATAATATGTACCTGCCGCAGGTGGCGCCAGAATTGTATCCAAAGCCTTAAGATCTTCATTCAATTTATTCATTGCAGGTGGCTGATAAGGACTGTTTGCAAGGTCCGCACCTTCAAAGGCCGAAGTAAGCTGAAATGGAATGTCTGCATATTTTTCAAGCGGGACAACAACACTCCTGGTGGACCAATCCGAGAGTACTGAGTTTTTGTAATCACGTTGGTTCCAGGTTACCAATACTGCATCGATATTTCCATCTGTGGGCAATAGTACAGCATTTACTTTTTCAATACTGTGTGTCAGATTCCCGGGGTTCATTTTTCCACTGCCGGGATAATAGTCATCATAAAAAGCATTGAACCCATATTTTTTCCCAATCAGATTCATCAATCCCTGGCTGCCCACCGTGAAGACATATCTTTCGAAAACACTTCCGGGCGGTACCGGCGGTGCGTCTGGTGGCACACACTCGAATTTTACATATCTGACAGATGGCCTGTACAAGGGGATAACGGTATCTTTTTTGTAAAATATTGTTCCGTTTTCCACGGTCTGAACATGAGTGTCTTCTTTGATCCTGCAAAGACGATTAAAGGCGGGAAAACAGGTCTGTCCGCCTTGTGACCCCACTGACATTACTACTCCGCAACCTCCCTGCCCATCCGGGAAGATTTTAAATGAGTTAACAGAGGCCATTCCATTGTTCCCAATCGGATTTGAATTGTAACCTCCCACATTGGTGTAAGAGCAATAGGCATAACCGTTATTGGGCGAGAAATAGTCAATCATGTCACTCATACTGGCACCTCCATAAGCTTTCAATACTCCGCCTTCATCCTTATAGCACCGAACAACGGTGTTGGTCACATTTCTTGCTGTGAAGAGATACCCAAGAAAAAAACCTCCTTTGCCATCAGCAACCAATTGCGGGTATCTGTAACTTCCTGAAACATCGTTTGGCATAAGCACCGGATTACCATCTTCCGCAAAGGCGCGTGTACCATCTGCGCGGATATGCTGTACATAAACCGCGTATTTACCGATCGGGCTTCCGATGTAGCCATCCCACGCAATGTAAAAACCACCGCTGCCGTCACTGGCAGCATGACTTACATTCTGATAGTTGGTATAATTCACCGTTCCGTTGGCTATATGGGAATATTGCTGGTCCGTGGCTGCCCCGGTTGCTACCGGTATACCATTTACCGCCCAGATTGCATGTCCATCCCTGTCGTATTTCTGGGCATAGATGTCGGAATTGCCGATCCCATTCCGTAAATCTTCCCAGATCAGAAAATATCCCCCATCAGATTCACTTTTGATGATCAATGGGTTCTTCTGATCGGAATTAGCCAGCGCCACAGGCATATCGTAGGCATCATAAAATTGGTTGGTAGTATTGCTCCACTGGGCATTGGCAGCGCCGAGGATCGCAATAAGCAAAGTGAGAAGTAGAGTTTTTTTCATTGTCGTTGTTTCTGATGTGATGCTGAAGTTATCCCGTGAAGGACCCTGAATTTCGGGGGACTGTGTGAGCGACGGTTTAACGGGGTTGAATGAAGGTTCGGCTGTGTGAGGGAGAAATCTGCAGTTCACTCACTCAAAATCACGAACTGTTCAGCCGTCCCGAAGCGCAGCTCGCAGGTTCCGCAGTTTGGCGATTACCCTTTTAGAATATCTTTATGTTATCAATAATCGGTTATGATTCTACGTTATACGGCGTCACTTCTTTTCTTCTGTTTGTGTTTCAAAAACTTACGCGCCCAGCAATCAAACCTTGATTCATTAATGAAGGCTGAATCTGAATACAAAAAGGAGGATACTGTCAAAGTGAATCTCCTGAACGAGATCGCCTTTTTTCAACAATATTCAGATCCCGAAAAAGGACTCGGCTTTGCACAAAAGGCGATCGATCTTGCTACCAAAATCAAAGACGAATCCGGTCTTGCGCGTGCTTATTATGTGATGGGTGTCGATTACCTGCGCATGGATGACGTATCCAAAACGCTTGAGAACCTGCAAAAGGCGGCCAGGATGTATGAGGCTCAGAAAAAACAAAATGATCTTGCGAGGGTTTACAATTCTATAGGCGCAGCATATCTTCCTCACCAGGAGCATTATGCG
>JBEVNF010000455.1:0-3391 GCA_040508255.1 Flavitalea sp. | reverse complement strand
CTATTCATTCATTAAACATTCAATAAATGGGATGTAGCTCATGTGGTACAGCCAGCGGCGGAAAAGTGTCGGGCTGTCAAAGTAATGGAGGTTGCAGCACGGGTGGATGTAACAGAATGAATGCGTATGACTGGTTACAAAATCTTCCACTCAGTTCAGCGGATAGCTCTTGCAAAATAGTTGAGATCTCTTTCAACCAGGGAAGCCGGAAAGATTATTTCAGAAATAACACCCTCCAGATTTTTGATAAGGGTGACATGGTTACGGTTGAAGGTGTAAGCGGATTTGATGTTGGACAGATTTCACTAACCGGTGAAGTTGTAAGAATACAGCTTAAGAAAAAAGGCATCCAGGAACAGGATGCAGAAATGAAAAAGCTGTTACGTCGTTCAACTGATAAAGACCTTGATCTGCTGGAACAGAATAAGGCGCGTGAGAAAGAGGCATTGATCCGTGCACGCTCAATTGCCCGCCAGCTTAACCTTAATATGAAGGTAAGTGAAGTCGAGATCCAGGCAGATGGAAGAAAAGCAACATTCTTTTATATCGCAGATGATCGTGTGGATTTTCGCGAACTCATTAAAGTGTATGCAAAAGAGTTCAAGGTAAAGGTTGAGATGCGTCAGATAGGTGCAAGACAAGAAGCCGCAAAAGTGGGAGGTATCGGAAGTTGCGGACGTGAACTATGCTGCAGCACCTGGCTCACTGATTTCAAATCAGTAAACACAACTGCCGCGAGATATCAGAATCTTTCAATCAATCAAAGTAAACTAAGTGGTCAGTGCGGAAGATTGAAATGTTGCCTGAATTATGAGCTGGATACTTATCTCGATGCATTACAGGGTTTCCCTGAAAATGCAGACACTATCCAGGTTCAGAAGGGAACAGCGATCCTGATCAAAAAAGATATTTTCAAAAACCTGATGTGGTATATTCTTCCTGACAGTAACAAGCAATATCCGCTTACTATTGAAAGGGTGAGACTGATCAAGAAAATGAATCAGCGTGGTGAAGTTCCTAACGAACTTGAGCCGGCAGATCTTACTCCTAAAACAAGGGAGGTTGAACCTGAATACGCAGATCTCGTTGGACAGATCAGCCTGAAAACGCTCGAAAAAGCGGAGAAAAAGAAAAAGTTTTCAAACACGGGTCGTGCACCGCAATCCGGACAACAGGGTCAACGGCCACCGCAACAGGGTGGTCAGCCACGTCAGCCACAACAACCAAATGCGCGTGCCGGACAGAATCCGAATCAACAGCGCGGACCAAAACCACAGGATGGCAATCGTCAGCCACAACAGGGTGGTCAACGTAATCAAAATCCAAACAGACCTGCCCAGGAGGGTGGTAACAAACCACAACAACAGGCACGTCCCCAGGCTAATAAAGGACCACAAGGTAATGGCCCTCGCCCTCCTCAGAACAGGGAAGGAAAGCCTAACCCGCAGGAAGGTAACAGGAATCAGCCAAAACCTAATCAACCTAAACCGCAGCAACAGGATCGCCCGCAACAGCAGCGTCCGCCTCAGCAAAAACCTCCGCAGCCACCGGCTTCAAATCCACCGGCAGCAGAGTAAATTATATTTAAGCTTTCATGTAGAAACCGTTTCGGTAAAACCCGGAACGGTTTCTTATTTTTATGTACATGCGACGTTTTCTTATGAGATCATTTATTGTACTCGCAATCCTTCTTGTGATCTGGGTGATATTAGCGCCCGGCTGTATGACGTTCAGAAAACCTGACAATGAGATGAAGGCAAAGTTCAAAGAAGCCGGAGTTTCACTCAAGACAGAAACATTCCAAATAGAAGATCGTAATATCCATTATGCGAAAACGGGTGAGGATAGTTTGCCTACGCTTGTTTTTATTCATGGAACGCCGGGCAGCTGGGATGCATTTGCAGGATACCTTCAAAACAAAGAATTGCTGAGTCGTTATAGAATGATCTCGATCGACAGACCAGGCTTTGGTTACAGTGATTTTGGAAAAGCATTGCATCTCGCTCCGCAGGCTATACTTCTGAATGAAGCCGTAAAAAAACTAAGAAATGGCAAACCGATATATCTCGTTGGTCACTCGCTTGGCGGACCCATGGTGGTGCTGATGGCTGCTGATAATCCTGAGTATTATAATGGTGTTGTATTGATATCCGGCTCTGTGGATGCATTGGAAGAAAAGCCGGAGAAATGGAGACCGCTTTTATTTAAGACACCTCTCAACTATCTTGTTCCCGGCGCATTCAAGCCTTCGAATGAAGAGTTATGGTATCTGAAAAAAGATCTTGTTGCACTGAAAGATGAGTTTACAAAGATCAGTTCTCCGGTGTATTTTATTAATGGAAGAAAAGACACCTGGGTACCACCGGGAAATGTCGACTATGCAAAAAAACTACTGGTGAATTCGCCACGTATTGATGAGTTGTATTTCGCTGATGGAAACCATTTTATTCCTTGGACAAAGTTCAATGCGATCAAAAATGTGCTTTTAGGATTGGATTCAGCCTATAATGCCCTGGGTGGACAAAAGCTGGCAAAGGCTCGTTAATACACGGCCGGAGAGCACATTAAAATCAGAAATGATTAACACAGAACACTGATCTATCGTTGACCCTCTACCTTATTTTTGTATCTTGATCAAACAAAAAACCTCTATTATGGACCTTTTTAAATCGGGCAACCCGGTATTAAGTGAAAAGAAATTTGAAAAGACGATTGATCGTTATGATAACGATGTAATGACCAAAAGCGGAACGCTCAACAAGTTCGGTTTGATGATGATACTTGTGATAGCTTCCGCAGGTTTCGTGTGGAAAGCATTTGAGGAAGGCAAAAATGTCATACCCTGGGTGCTGGCCGGTGCAATTGGTGGATTTATAGTGGCCCTTGTGCTTATGTTCAAGCCAATGTGGGCAAGCTTTCTTGCTCCTGTTTATGCGTTGCTTGAGGGGGCATTTCTTGGTGGCATTTCTGCGATATATAATAATGCGTTTGAAGCTTATGCCCCCAATATCGTAATGCAGGCAGTTGGTCTCACCTTTGGTGTTGTTATCGGAATGTTTGCTTTATATAAGTTTGGAGTGATCAAGGCAACCGAAAAATTTAAATCGATAGTTTTTGCTGCCACAGCGGGTATTGCAATATTTTATCTGCTTGCGATTGTTCTGCGTTTGTTCGGCATTCAAATGCCTTTGATACATGAAAGCACAACCATGGGTATTGTCTTTTCTGTATTTGTAGTTGCAATTGCCGCACTTAACCTTATTCTTGACTTCGACAGAATTGATCAGGGAGCTGCAATGGGTGCACCAAAGTATATGGAGTGGTATGGCGCCTTCGGTCTTGTGGTTACGATCGTTTGGTTGTATCTCGAGATACTTCGGTTACTTTCAAA
>JBEVNF010000446.1:0-3305 GCA_040508255.1 Flavitalea sp. | reverse complement strand
GTTGAAATTCCAGGTTTAAGTACTACCAACTTCATCAAAACTGCGGTTAATGAGGTAAGAAAATATCGTGGTCAGGAAGCTCTTGATGCGGTTTCCTTTCTGAAACTGATGAAAGAGAAAATGGCATTGATGGAAATGGATCAGACTATGCTCAGCCGTTCACTGAACGAAGGCTTTTCTGGTGGTGAGAAGAAAAGAAATGAGATATTCCAGATGGCTATGTTGCAGCCTAAACTTGCGATCCTTGATGAAACAGATTCTGGTCTGGATATCGATGCGATCCGCGTAGTAGCAGGTGGTGTAAATAAATTACGCAGTAGCGAAAATGCAGTGCTTGCAATTACACACTATCAGCGTTTGCTTGATTACCTGGTACCTGATTTTGTACACGTATTGTACAATGGTCGTATCGTGAAATCAGGAACAAAAGAACTGGCGCTTGAACTTGAAGAAAGAGGTTACGACTTCATCAAGACAGAAATGCACCAGGCAGAGGCAGTATCATAAAACCAGCAAACCCGCAATGAGCAACACAACTTATTTAAAGGAACATATTGATAGGCTGCAGCAGGCAGACAACAGCAAATTGTCTGGTGTTCGCAAGGCAGCAAACAAATCATTTGATACCTGGGGAATCCCAACGGTAAAACATGAGGAGTGGAAATACACAAGGATCGGAAGTTTATTCAATAAGGAATTTACTGTTTCTGTTTCAGCAGATTCAACTTTGAGCAAAGCAGAACTTGAATCACTTCGTTTGCCTGGTGCAGATGATGCTAACGAGTTGTTTTTTATCAATGGAATTTATCATCCGGAACTTTCTGTTATCAAATCAACAGGACTGGTGCTGCAACCGCTTGAAGAAGCATCAGCAAACCAGTATGCTCCGATCGTTGAAGCACAATTCAATGATAGTGGTAAGTATCTCCAGGATGGTATCAATGCGTTGAATACTGCATCGATCAATGGAGGTATCTTCCTTCATGTTGATACAAAAAAGATCATCAAACATCCGGTATACATTTACAATATCAGTGATACCCGTGTTGCCCCTGTGCTGGCACAACCAAGGAGTCTTTTTTATGTGGCCGAAGCTGCGCAGGTACAGTTTGTAGAAACTTACCGTACAGTTGGGGCATCAGAAAGCATGACCAACCAGGTTACTGAGATCATTGTTGAAAAAGATGCGATTGTAGAATACTACAAACTGCAGAACGATGAGGCTCATGCAAACCAGGTGAGCACGACACATATCAAGCAGATCGGGAAGAGTGTGGTTCATACGGTTACTGTTTCGCTGAATGGCGGAATTGTTCGTAACAATCTGAACGCTGTACTGGGTGCGAACTATGCGGAAGCACATCTTTATGGATTATACTTTCAGCATGGTCAGAGTCATATCGACAATCATACGATAGTTGATAACGTGATGCCTGACTGTCTGAGCAACGAATTATATAAGGGTATTCTTGACAACCAGAGCACGGGCGTTTTCAATGGTAAGATCTTTGTAAGAAAAGATGCACAGAAAACAAATGCGTTCCAGTCGAACAAGAATGTCTTGTTGTCGGAGAATGCAAACGTAAACACCAAGCCACAGCTTGAGATCTTCGCAGATGATGTGAAGTGTTCGCATGGTTGCACAATTGGTAGTCTTGATGAAGAAGCATTGTTCTACCTGCAGGCGCGTGGTGTTCCACACAACCAGGCTATGGCCTTGCTGCTCCAGGGTTTTGCGCTTGACATTCTTGAGAAGATCAAACCTGCCGCTATCCGTAGTTACGTGGAAGATTTGATTACACAACGTTTAACAGCAGATGTATTATGATAACAGCAGAAAGATCAATAACAGGGATAGATGTGCAGGCGATCAGGGAGCAATTCCCGGTGCTGAACAGGTTGGTGAAAGGAAAGCCCCTGGTTTATTTTGATAATGCTGCTACCTCGCAGAAACCACAGGTAGTAATTGATGCACTCGTTGAATATTACAGCGGGTACAATGCAAATATCCATCGCGGTATTCACACCCTTGCAGAGGAAGCTACTGCAGCTTTCGAAGCAACCCGTGATACCGTAAAAGCTTTCATCGGTGCGGCTGAACGTGAAGAGATCATCTTCACAAGAGGTACCACCGAAAGCATCAATCTTGTTGCAGCTACCTGGGGGCGTGCAAATATTAAAGCCGGTGATGAGATCATCATTTCCGGTATGGAGCATCACTCGAATATTGTTCCATGGCAATTGCTTTGTGAAGAAAAGGGTGGCGTGTTGAAGGTGATCCCGGTTAATGAAGAAGGTGCTTTTTCTATCGAAGACTTCAAGGCACTCATCACACCAAAAACAAAACTGGTTTCAATCGTGCATGTTTCAAATGCGCTTGGAACGGTGAATCCTGTTAAGGAAATGATCAGTCTCGCGCATGAGGCAGGCGCTGTTGTTTTTGTGGATGGTGCGCAGTCAAGTGTTCACCTTGATATAGATGTGATTGATCTCGATTGTGATTTCTTTGGTTTTTCTGCACATAAAGTTTATGGCCCCACTGGTGTTGGTGTGTTGTATGGCAAACGTGCGATTCTCGAAGCAATGCCTGTGTTCATGGGCGGCGGGGAGATGATAAAGGAAGTGACTTTTGCCAAAACAACATATGCCGATCTGCCTTATAAGTTTGAAGCAGGTACTCCAAACATTGCTGATGTTGTTGCATTCAGGGCTGCCCTTGATTTTGTAACAGGAATCGGTAAATCAAAGATCGCTGCGCATGAAGATGCTTTGCTTGCTTATGCAACTGAGCAGTTGATACAGATCGATGGTGTGACGGTTATCGGTCGCGCTGAACATAAAGTGGGTGTGCTTTCATTCGTGATCAAAGGAATTCATCCACAGGATATGGGCATTATACTTGACAACAATGGCATAGCTGTAAGAACCGGTCACCATTGCGCGCAACCGCTGATGGCTTGTTTTGAAATACCGGGCACGATCAGGGCATCGTTTGCTGTGTATAATACTTTTGAGGAAGTTGATATTTTGATTGCGGGGATTAAGAAGGCGGTGAAGTTGTTGTTGTAACCACCACTCCTCCCCCGAACCTTCGGTTCGTCACCTCAGAGAGGAGGGGAACTTGAAAATGATTGATATGACAATTCAGGACACAGAAAACGAGATAGTAGAAGAATTTGCGCTTTTTGATTCATGGGATGATAAGTATGAATACATTATTGACCTGGGCAAAAAGCTGGAGTTGCTCGAAGAGCAATATAAGACAGATGATAACAAGGTAAGAGGTTGCCAGAGCACGGTATGGC
>JBEVNF010000443.1:0-3460 GCA_040508255.1 Flavitalea sp. | reverse complement strand
AATGAACGAACGATGAATTTCTCATCCATTTGTTTCCAAAAGTTAATTACTTACTTTTGGTAAGTCAAATGTATGTGGAAGGGTTGAATCAGCAAAGAGCTTACAGCTTGGTCAGTCACTTACCTGGAAGTATGTAACGTTAATAATCAAATAGTTATGAACGAAAAATTATTCAAAAAATTTGGTGATGCGCAGGATTGCCCTGTCAGAAATGTGCTGGACAGGATCGGTGACAAGTGGTCCATGCTGGTGATGCTGGTGCTTGCGGAGGAAGAAGTAATGCGATTCAACGAGATCCACAAATACATTGAAACAATCTCACAAAAAATGCTGGTGGTTACGCTAAAATCACTGGAGGCTGATGGCCTTGTAAAAAGGACAGTGTACCCGCAAATTCCACCCAGAGTTGATTACGAATTAACTCCAAGGGCGCGTACACTGCTACCCTATTTGCGCGGACTTGTGACCTGGGCAAAAGAACATATGACTGAAATCCAGGAATCAAGAACATTGTTTGCGGCACGGGCATAAACTTGTCAACTGACCTTCTGAACCCTGATATTAACCTTTGCTCCATCCGGCAATGTTTTGATCTGTTGAAATACCTGCCCCGTAAATCCAAAATGTATATTCATATCAGTAGGAATAATATTATCAAGCTCATACTCGCCACCGAATAACGGTGGGATTTTACAACTATAAACTTCGTCAGGTTGTAATATTTTTCCCGATTCTATCAGACTTTCAACAAGAAACGGAAGGAACCATTCATCTATCTTTTCAGGTCTGTGGATCAAATCATGAAAATCATCAACAGTGTCGGCTATACGAAGCAGTTCTCCGGAATCAGTTTGTAACCAATATACAGCCTGATCATGTCCTACAAGAAATGCATCACCAAGTACTGACACCGCAACAACACCTTTCATTTCGCTAATTTTCCATTGCCAACAGGAAAGTATTTCGTCAACGTTGACCTTATCAATATTTTTAGTGAGTTCATTAATAGTCACCAGCATACACAATGATTTATCTGTTAAATAATTCCAGGCTTCACTAACGGATTTTACTTTGTAGTCTTTGAACGTGTTTTCAGTGGGAGGAGACAAATACGGTGAAGGAAGGGGTATGAGGGTTCGCATTTACTGTTCACATAATGAGTGAAAGTTTGATACGCTCTATGTATACATAGCCAACCAAAAGCATGCCCTAATCGCAGTTTTGGAGAGAAAATGCTGTAAGTCTGCATTTTAGACAGAAAGTAAGTTATCACATAAAAGACATTATAAATCCTTTAACAGATCACAGATTGAGGAAGGAAATGCGCCATCTGGCGACTATTTGAGTCGGACAAGTTTCCCTTTTCTTTTCACCAGATTCTTATAATCCCATTGAATTTCCTTTGACTTTTCAAGCCATCTTTCGACGTCTTTTCTTTTGATCTCTGCAACATTATTGTAAGTTATGGTCGCGTCTTTAAACTTCCCGGTTCCGGGGGTAAGACCCTCTTCTTCAAAATCCGCACCGCTCCAGAACATTAACCTGATGCCTGCTTTAAGCTTGCTATAACCTGCTATAGGGTTTCCATCGAGGAACCACACAGGATGTGAATGCCAGATCTTCGATTCTGCACCTTCAAGTTTCTTGTCGATGATGCGCGCGAGTGTTTCACAGATAGGTTGCTCTGTTACTGTTTGTGAATTATTGAATGTTATGATTGTATGATTCATCAGCAAATAAACATTTTAACAATAAGAAATGCGGGGGTTGATCCCGACAAAGATCAGGTGTCGTTAAGACCTTTTCCTCCGAGTATTGCCGGAATATATTTATCAACTCTCGCTTCACTGTGGCCGACTGATTACGGAAGCGAAATAAAGCAGATATTGCCTGGAAAATATACGATTTAAGAACAGCAGAAATGATCATTTCTTTCTTCTGATAAAAAACTCAATCAATATCAAAGTAGCAATTCCAAGAGTGTAGGCAAAAATATCTTTCCATTCAAAGCCATACCCTATTACAGTCTTAGCAACAATGTTATCAGCGAGTCCAAGCCTGTCAACGATCCGCAGGTATTGTAACGTTTCAATAAAGTAAGCGAATATCAATGACCCGATTGCAATCTTCCATACCGAACCCTGTAAAAATGTTCTTACTCCGCAATACACAAGCATCACCACAAGATAGTCACCGAAATAAGGTCTGATAAACCGGTCACGGACATATAGGGCTATTAATAGCTCTGTTATAAATATCAACATCGCCAGGATAAAATACTTCAGACTGAATTTACAGTATAGTTTGTTGTTCATTAGTTCTGATCTTCCAGCTTGTACTTAAGGAATATACCGGTATCGAATGCTGTCCAGAAACAATGTTTCTGTCCGCAGGATTTCAGCGCGTTGTTTGCCCAGGTATTACAGGTATGAAAAAGATTGTAGCTGCCTTTTGCTTCATAAAAAGCGTCAGATTTTCCGTACACGGCATTAGTATTTATAAAGATCGGTTGTTTCTGGTCATTGATCTGAAGACTATTTAAAATATACTCGTTGAGTCTTGCATATTGTTCGCGGCTGATAGTGATCTTTCTTGTAGAAGCATCCACCTGTATGTTTTTGTAAAAAGTTGCGTGAATAGCGGAGGTACTGAGTGCAAATGCTGCCTTGAAAGCGGTACTCACCTTCAGATCTGCCCAGGTTGGCGTTTCAAGATAAAATCCTTTATCACCCCAGCCGATGCCGAGCCAGTTATAAGATGTATCCTTTGAGATCGTGTTGCTGAACAAAATCTGTTTGCTCCAGTCATAATATTCGTTCTCAACGGGCACAACGATATCGGTGTGCACGCCGTTGGTCCGGATATAAATATCAACATCGGCTGTGGTTGCAGGCTCCGCATCAACAGTGATCCTTGCAAAGCAAAACTCAACACCGAGGTAAAGCAGGATCAGGCCGATAAATATCAGGATAGAAACTAGCAGTCTCTTGAGCAGTTTTTTGATTTTCATAAGCGGTCCAGGTAGATCGTGATAACAATGATACTCTATTTCTTTTTTACTTCATAGAGTTCACGCGAGGATCTCCGCTCAGAAAAGGAGCTCCGGGAAGTAATTCATGGTTTCCTTCCAAGGCGTATGTTATGCCTGGCCGGATGAAAATTAATGATCAGAGTGGATTCTGTGTAACTGTAACCTGGTTCAAATAATACATTTTTTCAACAGAAGCCTTATCAATCAAAGGAAATTGTTCATCTGTTAGGCTGATCTTCTGCCAGTCGGTTGTTGGTTTTAAAGCAAGTTTTGATCTATCGTTTTTCAACACGAGGGGCAGATTGAAATTTTTATTACAATTTGAATATCGGTATGCGAAGCTCTTTTTGTCATCACTGAGATATACCTGTAACTCGGGTATTTTTACATCCGTGAGATACTGGTCAAACACAGGCTTGTAATCGAATC